>SFNH01000122.1 GCA_004554205.1 Clostridium sp. | reverse complement strand
ACAAACCCATTTATTATGAATTTACATCGTGTCCGGCAGCGGAGTTTGCTATCAAGCACGGGCTTACGGATATCATGCCCGCCCTGTGCAATGTGGACTACGCGTCCATGGAGCTGCTCCACGCAAGACTGGTGCGGACGACTACCTGCGTGGATGGCTGCCGATGCGACTATACCATCTGCGGCGACAAAGACCCATACTTAAAGGAACATCCCGAATACCGGGACGAGGCGGGGTTCAGAAAGAACAAATAATACTGCAATATAAAGGCGGTGAGACAAATGGAAACCTTTCTTGGAATCATGATCCCTTTCTTGGGTACAACACTGGGCTCGGCCTGTGTGTTCTTTATGAAAAAATCCCTTGGCGATCTGGTGCAGCGCGCCCTTGCGGGCTTTGCCGCCGGGGTGATGGTGGCGGCGTCCATCTGGAGCCTGCTGATCCCCGCTATTGAGCAGTCGGAGGGCATGGGCAAGCTGTCCTTCCTCCCGGCCTTTATCGGCTTTTGGGTCGGTGTACTGTTTTTGCTTTTGCTTGACCATGTGATTCCCCACCTTCATGTGGGAAGTGATCAGGCGGAGGGGCCGAAAAGCAGGCTGGGCCGCACCACCATGATGGTGCTGGCAGTGACCCTGCATAACATCCCGGAGGGCATGGCGGTTGGCGTGATGTACGCGGGCTTCCTCGCGGGGAACGCGCAGATCACGGCGGCCAGCGCGCTTGTCCTGTCGCTCGGCATCGCCATTCAGAACTTCCCCGAGGGAGCCATCATCTCCATGCCCCTGCGGGCGGATGGAGAGAACAAGGGCAAGGCATTTCTCGGCGGCGTGCTCTCCGGCGTGGTGGAGCCTATCGGCGCGGTGCTGACGCTTCTTGCGGCGCAGCTGGTGATCCCGGCGCTGCCGTATTTTCTGAGCTTTGCGGCGGGTGCCATGCTCTATGTGGTGGTGGAGGAGCTGATCCCGGAGATGTCTCAGGGAAAGCACTCCAACATCGGCACGGTTTTCTTTGCCGTGGGCTTTAGCGTTATGATGACGCTGGATGTGGCGCTGGGATAGGCGCGGAGGTGCTTATGAAATACAAAATCGAGAAAAACACTGTGCAGGAAACGCTGGTGATTCCGTTGTTTGCCCGGAAGGTATGTTCGGAGCTGTATCCGAATCTCTACCGGGACGAAACAGCGGTGCGCCTGATCGACCAGATCGACTATGACTTTTCCGAGGCGGAGAAAAATTCCCGCAGCCTGATGCAGCGCTCCGGCTCGCTGGAGGTCGCCATGCGGCAGAATGACCTTGCCTTCGAGGTGCGGGATTATCTGAAATCTCACCCCAACGCGGCGGTGGTCAACTTGGGCTGCGGGTTAGATTGCGCCGGCAGAGCCTGCGACAACGGAAGCTGCAAAATCTACAATCTGGACTTTCCCGATGTTATAGCTGTGCGCAACGAGCTTTTACCCGCTGGGGAGCGGGAGAAAAATATCCCCTGCGACCTGAACGACACGGCGTGGTTTTCTCAAATCGATGCTTCAAACGGCGCGGCGTTCTTTGCTTCCGGCGTGTTCTACTACTTTCTGACGGAACAGGTCAAAGCATTGGTGCAGACCATGGCAGATGCCTTTCCCGGCGGCATGCTGGTATTTGATGCGGCGAACCGGACGGCGGTAAAGATGATCGCGAAGACATGGCTCAAGAGTGCGAAGATTCAAGATGTTGGCGCGTATTTCGCGGTTTCCGACGCTCCCAAAGAGATCGGTGCGTGGCACAGCCGTTTGCAGGTTACGAGCCGCGGCTATATGCTGGGCTACAATGATCTCCGCGATCCATCCGTCAGCGGCTTTTTCCGTTTTCTCGCCAAAATCGGCGACGGTATGATGAAAATGCAGATCGTGAAGATCGGATTTGGTGGCAAGCAATGAAAATGAGCAAAGAAAAACGAGCGCTTATTGCGGGCATGATTGGGTGCTCGCTCTATGTGATCGGCGACTTCTTGTTTGCGGCGACCGGGAAAAACCAAAGCACGGAATCCATCGGGCTGATGGTCAAGGTCGCCTATCTCGATATGGCCATATGGCGCATGGTGGTCAGCATTATCTGCGGTGTTCTCGGGACGGCGCTCTATTACATAGGATTTCACCAGATGTGGAAGCTTCTGAAGCGGCACCTCACCCAACCAAAGCAGCAGAAATGGGTCAAGCTGTTTCAGATCTCCTATCTTACCGGCACGGTCTGCTGGGGCTATGTCCATGCTATGTTTACGAACATGGCGCTGATCTTCAAGTTTACATTTGAGAAATACGGCGATATGCAGGCGGCAGCTGAAATTGCCAATAAGGTCTTTTACTGCAACGCCGCGCCGCTGCTGGCATCGTATATTCTCTGCGATGTTCTGCTTTCCGTCGTGATGATCGTTATGATCTGGAAAAAGATGCTCTCTCTGAAAAACACAGCACATCGGATACTCGCATCTTTTTGCAACCCCATTGTTTTTACGGGAATCGTGGGAAATCTCTTCACGTTTCTGCCGTGGCCGCTGGATCAGATCGATCACGGCACGGAATCCGCCGGGCACCTGCTGGTTCTGGCGCTGGGGCTGGTTTTGCTGCGGGAAATGGTGAAAAGCGGAGAATGTAAGGAGACCGTGCAATGAAATACATAGGTATGCCCATGGGAATGTGGGTGCTGTTTGCAGGCTCATTCCAAAAGCAGTTGACGGCGGTGTTCGGCTATGATGCCGATGCGGCACAAGCGATCACGAAAAAAGCAAAGCCGAAGTGCAAAGCAATCATTGCAGACCTGCCGGAGTTTGAAAAAGCGGACCGGTTCAAGATGAACATCGTCAACTGCGCAATGATCGGCGCATTCATTCGGCGGGCCATACTGCGACTGCGGGTATAAAAAGAAGCTTTAAGCGGGAGGCACAGCGATGAAAGAAAGCTATATTACAAAGGCGTTCCGAAGAATGGTGCGTGAAAGATTCCCGGAACGGGAGGTTCTAAAATGATCCAGACAACAGTTCAGGTTTCCGGTATGGTCTGCTCCATGTGCGAGGCCCACATCAACGACGCCATTCGCGCCGCATTCTCGGTGGAGAAGGTTTCCTCATCCCATTCCAAGGGGGAGACGGTGATCCTCTCTCAAAAGCCGCTGGACGAAAACGCCCTCCGCGCCGCCATCGATGCCACCGGCTACACGGCGGGGGAGATCAGCACCGCAGTCTACGAGAAGAAAGGCTTTTTCCGTTTCGGGAAGAAGCATTAAGTGCATTCCGATGCCGCCATCGCGGCCATCGGTTTGACATACACACATCTACATAGGAGGACAATCATTATGAAAAAATCGGTTTATTTGCAGCGGGCGCTCTGTTCGGCACGGCGGGCATCAAACTGCTGAGCAGCAAGGATGCAAGGAAGGCCTATGCCCACACCACCGCCGCTGCGCTGCGGGCAAAGGACAGCGTGATGACGGCGGTCACCGCCGTGCGGGAAGGTGCCGATGACATCTACGCAGAAGCCAAGGCCATCAACGAACACCGCGCGGAGGCGGAAGCTGCTGCTGTGGTGGAGGACGCTTCTGCGGAGGAAAGCAAGGCGGAGTGAGCCATGAAATGCAAGATCCTACATGAAACGACCGGACGGCTGCGGGTACACCTGTGCTGCGGGAGGATGACGTTATCCCAAGAGGATGTGCTGGAATATTATCTGCGCGCCCGGGACGGCGTACAGGAGGTCAGAGTCTACGACCGGACGCAGGACGCGGTGGTGGTGTACGGAGGGAAACGGGAAGACATTATTTCCGCGCTGGCACAATTCTCCTTCGCCGAGGCGGATGCCATGGAGCTGGTGCCGGAACACACCTCCCGCGCACTGAACCGGGAATTTGAGGACAAGCTGGCGGTCACCGTTATACGACGGTGTATCTCCAAGCTGTTCCTGCCTGCGCCCATCACCACGGCACTGGCACTGCTCCGCTCCGTAAAGTACATCCGGGAGGGGCTCGCGGCCCTGTGGAATCGAAATCTCTCCGTCGCCGTGCTGGACGCCACCGCCGTCACGGTATCCATGGCACGGGGCGATTTTGCCACCGCAGGCTCTGTGATGTTCATGCTGCATCTGGGCGAAATTCTGGAGGAATGGACGCACAAAAAGTCCGTTGCCGACCTTGCCTCTGCCATGAGTCTGCGAGTGGACAGTGTCTGGCAGCAGGTAAACGGCACCGAGGTGCTGACGAAGATCACCGACGTGAAGCCGGGGGACCGTATCGTGATCCGCACCGGCGGCATGATCCCGCTGGACGGCCGAGTGGTGGAGGGAGAGGCCATGGTGAACCAGCCCTCCCTCACCGGTGAGTCCATGCCCGTGGCGAAGCACCCCGGCAGCCTCGTCTATGCCGGGACGGTCGCCGAGGAGGGAGCGTGCATTATCCGCGTGGAAAAGGCGTCCGGCAGCGGGCGGTATGACCGCATCGTTCGAATGATCGAGGAATCAGAAAAGCTCAAATCCACGGCCGAGGACAAGGCCTCGCGCCTTGCCGATAAACTTGTGCCTTACACGCTCGGCGGCACGATCTTGACCTATCTCATTACGCGCAATATCACAAAGATGCTGGCTGTGCTGATGGTCGACTTCTCCTGCGCGCTCAAACTCTCCATGCCCATCGCGGTGCTCTCTGCCATGCGCGAGAGCAGCAGCTATCACATCTCCATCAAGGGCGGGCGCTTCCTCGAAGCCGTCGCCCAGGCGAACACCATCGTCTTCGACAAAACCGGCACGCTCACCTACGCCACGCCCAAGGTCGCGAGAATCGTCACCTTCGGCGGCAATGAAGAGAGCGAGATGCTCCGTCTCGCCGCGTGCCTCGAAGAGCACTATCCCCACTCCATCGCCAACGCCGTCGTGGCCGAGGCCAGGGACCGCGGATTGACGCACGAGGAATATCACTCTCAGGTCCAGTACGTCGTGGCGCACGGCATTTCGAGCGTGGTGGACGACAAGAAAGTCCTCATCGGCAGCGCGCACTTCGTCTTTGAGGACGAGGGCTGCCGCGTACCGGAGGGCGAAGAGGACAAGTTTGAATTCCTGCCGTCTGAGTATTCGCACCTGTACCTCTGTATCGCGGGCGAGCTCGCCGCGGTCATCTGCATTCATGACCCGCTGCGCAAGGAGGCGAAAGCCGCCGTGCGCGCG
>SFNH01000121.1 GCA_004554205.1 Clostridium sp. | reverse complement strand
ATCTCCGGCGCTTCGATCCACATACTGTAAATGTCTGCCGCCAGCGCCTCCTGGCTTACTACCTTCGCTGTCGTTTTGACCTTTCCCATGTGCCGCCCCTTTCGCAAATTCCGACTCATAGTACGCTTCTTATGTCAACCAGCATATCCAGCACAGCCTGTCTGGATGCCTCCGCAAAATGCTCCGGCCCGAATTTCGCGTACCGTTCCTGCCGGTACGCGGCGATGATGCCGCGGGAGGAATTTACCACAGCCCCCAGGCCGTCCTCATTGAAGCAGGGCTTTAAATCCTTCGCGGTACCGCCCTGCGCGCCGTAGCCCGGCACCAGAAAGTACGTCTTTGGCATCCGCTTTCTGAGAACCGCGCTCATCTCCGGGTAGGTCGCGCCCACGACGGCGCCGACATTGCTGTACGCGCCATCCATGCAGTCCGCGCCCCACTCCGACACCTTATCGGCTACGAGCTCATAGAGCGGCTTTCCGTCCACCAGCCTGTCCTGGAACTCTCCGCTCGACGGGTTGGAAGTTTTTACCAGCACGAACAGTCCCTTATCCTCGGACTTACATACGTCCACAAACGGTTTCACCCCATCCGTCCCCAGATATGGGTTCACCGTCAGAAAATCCGTGTTAAACGCGGTGCATACACCTGTCCCGACCTTCACCTTCCCCAGATGCGCGGCGGCGTATGCCGCGGAGGTGGAGCCGATGTCGCCGCGCTTTGCATCGCCGATCACGAGAAGTCCTTTCTCCTGACAGTAGCGCACCGTCCTCTCATAGACCCTTAGCCCCTCGATGCCAAACTGCTCATACATGGCGATCTGGGGCTTCACGGCGGGGATCAGGTCGAAGGTGTGATCCACGATCTCTTTGTTGAAATTCCAGACAGCGTCCGCGGCTCCCTCTAAGGTCTCGCCGAACTCGCCAAAGGACTTCTTTAAGATGTGCCCGGGAATGTAGTCTAGCATCGGGTCGAGCCCTACGCAGACCGGCGCATTTGTCTCCTTAATTTTCTCAATCAGCCTCCGGATCATGGCGTCCTCCTTATGAATCGGTATCGTGTGGGCCTCGCATTTTCACAATGCCCGCCTCATTTATGAGAAGTATATCATAAGCCATTCGTGCTTTCAAGCACAAATCCCGCTCAGGTCTTCTCTTCTCTTTTGTTCGGTCGCCGGCGGTGTAATGCTTTCACCTAGGTTTACATAACGCTCCCTCGGGAACGGAGGGCCCCAGCCGCAAGGCCCCGGGAAGACAGGCCCGGTGACGATAGCGAGGCTTCCGTAGCGAGGTCTGCGCTAGCTGCCGCCACAAAGCGCACTGTTCGAGCCGTAGGCGAGTTTGCGCGACTGGCGGCTAATAGGCGCGCGGACCGAGTAGGAAACGCAGCGTGTCACGCGGGGCTGTCTTATCGGACCTGCGGCGTGAAATCCGCGAAAAACGCAGCGTCTCACGAGTCGTTTTCCCGGGCGCCGCGGCGTGAAATCCATCTAAATCAGTTCCGATATAAGCGGTACGACCACAACGGTTAAAATCCCTGCCACGGCGATGGAGAGGCTGCTCATTGCCCCTTCCGTCTCGCCAAGTTCAAGCGCCTTTGCCGTTCCGATGGCATGAGCCGAGGTGCCCAGCGCCAGCCCGCGCGCGATCGGATTCCTGATCCGAAAAAGCTTAAATAACGACTCCGCGATGATATTACCGAAAATTCCCGTCACCACAATACACGCCACCGTGATCGCCACAATGCCGCCTGCCTCCTCGCTTATCCCCATACCGATCGCCGTCGTGACCGACTTTGGCAGGAAGGTCACATAATGCACATGCTCCAGCTTAAAGATCAGACACATAGAAAAAATGCTCGCCGCGCCGGTAATGACGCCGGACGCGATAGAAACCACCACTGCCGCAAGATTCTGCTTCAAAAGATCAATCTGCCTGTACATCGGAACGGCAAGGCAGACCGTCGCAGGAGTCAAGAGATAGCTGATAAATCTGGCACTTTGATTGTAGGTGTCATAATCGATGCGCGCCGCCTTAAGGCAGAGAATCACAAGCACCACAGACACGAGCAGCGGGTTTAAGATTGCCCAGCAAAGCCGCCTTTTCAGCCATACTCCGAAAGAATAGGCAAGCAGGCTGAGCACAAATCCAAAATACAGCGATTCCTGTAAAACACTCATGCCCGTTTCCCTCCATTCCTCTTATCCGCCCCACCCCTCCTTTTCTTTCCATCCGGTATCATAAGCTCCGTCACCTTTCCGGTCACCGCCATAACGATCACGGTAGACATAAGACAGGTGATGAGAAGCGGGAACAGGATCTCCTTCACCGCTTCGTAGCTTTCCGTAAGTCCCACCGCCGCCGGGACAAACAAAATCGGCATGATCTCAAGCAGAAAATTCCCCGTTTCCTCCACCTGCTCAAGCTTAAGCGCCCCGCTCAAAAGCAGCGCCAGAAGGAGAAACAGCCCATACACTCCCGCCGGAACCGGAAACGGAAGCGCCAGGTTTAAGAGCTCACCCGCCAGCGTAATCCCGAATATAATCACACATTCCCTTATCACTCTCATAATTCCAAACGCCTCATTTCTATGTTTTTTAATAAACATTCACACAATCCGCCGCAATTATGCTAAAATTGTAACTGTTCAGTAGCTTCACAGTTGCGAAAAAACACAGAAAGGGATCCCCGTAATATGAACACGATCACAAGAACGGCCACGCTTACCGGGAGTGAGCGCCGCAGCCTGACAAGACTTCAGGATGCCTGCCGCATCCACGACAGGGCAGAGCTTTCCTATCCTCTTGACGAGAGCGATGCCACGCATTTTCTGAATCATCTTTCAGACGGTACGCTTATCTCCGCGCTGGCGATCATCCCCTGCGGGGATTCTCTCGCAGAATGTATTGCGTTTACGCTCCCCGAGTACCGCAGAAATGGATTCTTTTCAGACCTGCTCCGCAGAGCCTCAGAAGAATTTAAGGAATGGGATATCCTCTTTCCGGTTCCCGGCTCTCCAGCCTGCCTTGACACGCTGGCGGTCCTCAATGCGCTCGGAGCAGAGCTTGTGTCGCGGGAATTTCAGATGGAATGGCAGGCGGGAATATCCCCTCTTGCCTCCTTCACGAGAGAAGGCTTTGCCCTTATTTCTCCCTCGCCCTCCCGTTTCGAGCTCCGCCGCGGCGACGCGCTCTGCGGCAGCGCCGAAATCACGCTCCAGCCGGGTAACTGCGCCTGCCTCCATCATGTCCGGATCCTCCATGAGCTGCGCGGACAGGGCCTTGGAACGCTCCTTGTCAGCCTGCTCATTGATACACTGGCAAAAAGCGGTGTCCGCCGTATCCTCCTGCACGTCTCCGGCGACAACGACGCCGCCCTGGCATTATACAAAAAGACAGGATTTTCCGTCACAAAAACCCTGTCATACTATCTCTACTGAGAAAACTCTGCCCGAAGATATATCGTTACCCGTAAATCCCGGCTAAAAACGATCCGGTCTGTTCCTCCTTCGGGTGCTCAAACACCTCCCCGGCCTGCCCGTACTCCACCAGACAGCCCTCGAAAATAAATGCCACATCATCCGCGATGCGCCTTGCCTGGGCGATATTGTGAGTGACAATGACGATCGTATAATCCTTCTTAAGCTCCGAGAGCATACTCTCAACAGCGGCGGAAGATTTTACATCGAGAGCAGAGCATGGCTCGTCCAGAAGCAGGATCTCCGGTTCCACCGTGAGCGCTCTCGCAATGCAGAGGCGCTGCTTCTGCCCGCCGGAAAGCCTCAGCGCATTCTTGCCGAGCTCGTCCTTCACCTCCTCATAAAGTCCCGCCATCTTAAGCTTCTCCGCGACAATCCCATCCAGCCTGTTTTTATCACGCACCCCATAATACCTCAAAGCATAAGTCATATTCTTATAGATGGAAAATGGAAATGGTGAAGGTGTCTGGAATACCAGCCCAACCCGGCGGCGCAACTCCTCTGCGGAAATTTCCCTGATGTTTTTCCCGCCAAGCAGAATCTCCCCCGCGACATCCGCTCCCGGCTCCTCCAGCAGAAGTCCGTTTAAAGCATGTAAAAGTGTGGACTTCCCGCAGCCCGACGGCCCCATGACCGCCGTGATGCGATTAGGTCGGATTCCCATGGAAATTCCCCTTAAAGCCGGCTTCCCGTCATAGCAGACCCCCACATTCTTCAAGGTCATGACCTCATCCATTTGTTCTGACACCTCCTCGCGTAAACTGTAGCCGCCATATTGCTGATCAGAATGATCGCCATCATGACAAACGCGGTTCCGTACGCCGTACCCATCGAGGAGCCGCCCTGTGCCACAAGCAGATAGAGGTGCAGGGGCAGAGCCATCGCCGGAGCGAACAGACTCTCAGGAACAGAGGCGTAGGCAACCGCCCCCGTAAAGATCATCGGCGCCGTTGCACCCATGGCGTAGCAGCCGCCCAGAATCATTCCCGAAACCAGCTCACCCCTGCACACCGGAATGATAATCCTTGTGACCGTGTAGAATTTAGAGCAGCCAAGCGCATAAGAGGAACGGATCATCTCCGCAGGCACCTCTCGGAACGCCTTCTCCGCCCGAACCTCAATAAACGGCAGAATCATGATCGCCAAAGCTGCACCTGCCGAAAAAATACAGCGCCCGAAATTCAGATCACGAACCAGAAGGCTGTAGGAAAACAGCCCAAGGACGATGGACGGAATCCCGGAAATACACTGTATCACCAGATGAACAATATTCTCCAAACGACTGTTTTTACAATAAAACACAAGATAAAGAGCTGACGCGACAGCCGGTATTCCACCGAGGACAAGCGCCGTCCCCGTAAAACAGAGACTCCCGACAATAGCCGGAAAAATGCCGCCCTCCTCACCAAGGATAAGCCCCTTTGGCGCCTGTGTCAAAAATTCCACGCTGATCGTACCCGCTCCCCGGTAAAAGACGTAGCCAAAGAGGAAAAGAATCACGGCGCATACCATCCCGAAACTGAAATATGCCCAGAGCTTTGTAACCTTCGCTGTCCATCTCATAGTTTCATTTCCTCTCTAGTCCTTAATTATCCGATTTCGGATAATATTGATCGTCACATTGATGATGAATAAAATCCCCATGAGCACCAGACCCGCCGCGTAAAGGGCATGGTAATGCGTGCTTTTGTAGACCGCCGTTCCCATTTCCAGCGCAATGACAGACGCGATGCTCTCGCTCTTCCCG
>SFNH01000021.1 GCA_004554205.1 Clostridium sp. | reverse complement strand
CGCTGCCGCATAAGCCGAAAGGCGGCGGGAGAGGAAAGTCCGGGCTTCACAGGGCAGGGTGCCAGATAACGTCTGGCGGAGGTGACTCCAGGGACAGTGCAACAGAAATATACCGCCGGTCCATGACCGGTAAGGGTGGAATGGCAGTGTAAGAGACTACCGCCCGTCTGGTAACAGGCGGGGCACATGTAAACCCCACTCGAAGCAAGACCGAGCAGAAAGCATAAGGTGGCCCGCCTGCTTTCGGGTAGGTCGCTTGAGCCAGGTGGCGACATCTGGCCTAGATAGATGGCCATTCAACGACAGAACCCGGCTTATCGTTTTACTCAAAATTTGTAACTGTTCAGTACCCTCACAGTTACCAAAATTCACAGAATGAGAGCAGGCGGATCACTCCGCCAGATTCTCCCAGCGCTCATAGAGTTCCGTAAGCTTTGCCTGAAGGGACTCTTTTTCTTTGTTCAATTCCATGAGCTTTGCCACATCCGTGTAGATATCCTCCCGGGACAGGAGCGCGTCAATCTCGCCATCGCGGGTCTCAAGGAGGCTGATCTCATCCTCCACCTTTTTTAGATCATTCCGGCGCTTGCGGATGCGCGCCTGTTCTTCCTTCCGGCTCTTCCAGTCTTCTTTAAGCTCCGATGCGCCCTTCGGCGGGGCGCCCGTCATGTCTGCGGCCTCGGGGGCAGACAGAGCGTTCATCTGCTCCTTCTTTTCCAGATAATAATCATAGTTTCCGATGTAGTTTAGGAAGGTCTGCCCGGTCAGCTCCAGTATCCGCGTGGCTGTCCGGTTGATAAAAAACCGGTCGTGTGAGACGTAGAGCACGGTGCCCGTATACCTTCTCAGCGCGTCCTCAAGGATCTCCTTCGAGGTAATGTCCAGGTGGTTGGTCGGCTCGTCGAGGATCAGGAAATTGGCCTCGGAGAGCATAAGCTTCGCCAGGGATACGCGCCCCCGCTCGCCGCCGCTTAAGTCACAGATCCGCTTGAACACGTCGTCGCCTGTGAACAGGAAGGATGCGAGGACATTGCGCACGCGGGTGTTCGACAGATTCGGATAGGCGTCCTGAACCTCCTCAAAGACCGTCTTTTCCATGTGAAGGACGTGGTGCTCCTGGTCGTAATAGCCGATACGCACAAGCGAGCCCAAGGCGATCGTGCCGCTGTCCGGTGGGAGCATACCGTTTATCAGCTTCAGAAGCGTCGTCTTCCCGGTGCCGTTGTCCCCGATGACGGCAAGGCGCTCGCCGCGCTTGATATCAATATTGACCCCGGAGAAGAGCGTGTGCTTCCCGAAGGACTTTTTTAAGTCCCGGATCGTCAGGACGTCATTGCCGCTTACGATGCCCGGCTCTAAGGAAAGACGCATCTCATCATTTAGCTCGGCGGGCTTGTCTAACACCTGGATCTTTGCGAGCATCTTTTCGCGGCTTTCCGCTCGCTTGATGGATTTCTCACGGTTGAAGGATTTGAGCTTTGTTATGACCTCCTCCTGATGGCGGATCTCCTGCTGCTGGTTTAAATACGCCTTCATCCGGGCGGCGCGGATCATGGCCTTCTTCTCGCTGTATGAGGTGTAGTTGCCCTGATAGACCTCTGCATGCCCGTTCTCGAGCTCGATGATCTTCGTCACCACCCGGTTTAGGAAAAAGCGGTCGTGGGAGACGATGAGCACCGCCCCGCTGTAGTTTGAGAGGTATGTTTCCAGCCACGCGATGGAGCCCATGTCCAGGTGGTTGGTCGGCTCATCGAGCAGAATGATATCCGGGTGGGAGAGAAGAAGCTTGCCCAGCGACACGCGGGTCTTCTGGCCACCGGATAAGGCCGATATGGGTTTCGTGAACTCCTCCTCGGAAAAGCCGAGTCCCTTTAAGACGCCGGTGAGCTCGCTCTTTACGGCGTAGCCGTTCTCCAGTTCAAAGGCGTGGCTTAAGCGGCTGTAGGCGGAGAGCATTTCCTCCAGCTTTTCGCCGGCTGCCCGCTGCATATCCCGCTCGAGCGCCCGGAGCTGTTCTTCCATCTCAATGACCGGGCGCTTTACCTCCTCCAACTCCTCGTAGATCGTGCGGGAGCTGTCGAGGTCCTGGTGCTGCGCCAGATAACCGATCGTCTTTCCCTTTGCGAGAACTGCCTCGCCCGAATCTGCGGCAAGCTCCCCGACGATGATCTTAAGCAGGGTGGACTTGCCTGCGCCGTTGATGCCGACGACGGCGGCTTTTTCCTGATCTTCTATGTGAAAGGAGACTCCGGACAGAATCGTATCCGTGCCGAATGCCTTGTCTATGTGGCTGCATGATAGGATCATTTTGTAACTCCGTTTCGTGAAAATTTATCTTAGGGAAGTATAATATATACAGCGCTTTTTTTCAACATCTTTCGCGCTCCCATTTGACAGATTCTTAACCAGATGGTAAGATAAGACGGAAACGGGAGGAGAACTGGAAGAGGTGAACATCATGGAAGGAAAAGAGATATCGAAGGCAGTCATCACAAGGCTTCCGAGGTATTACCGTTATCTGGGAGAGCTGCTGGAGGAGGGCGTGGAGCGCATTTCCTCAAATGAGCTGAGCGACAGGATGCAGGTGACGGCATCCCAGATCCGTCAGGATCTGAATCATTTCGGAGGCTTCGGGCAGCAGGGCTATGGTTACAATGTGCGACATTTATATACAGAGATCGGCAAGATCTTAGGCGTGGACCGGAAGCATAATCTGATCATCATCGGAGCCGGGAACCTGGGACAGGCGATCGCCAACTACGCCAATTTTGAGAAGCGCGGCTTTATCATCAAGGGGATGTTTGACGTCAACCCGCGCCTGATCGGGATGGTAGTGCGCGGCATAAAGATCCGCGGCGTTGATGATCTGGAGAAGTTTATTAAGGAAAATGATGTGCAGATGGCGGCGCTCACCATACCGAAGGCGAAAGCGCCGGAGATCGCGGAGCGACTGGTGAATGCGGGGATCAAGGCGATCTGGAATTTTGCCCATGTGGACCTGGAGGTGCCGGACGATGTGGTGGTCGAGAATGTCCACCTGTCCGAGAGCCTGATGCGCTTATCCTACCGTGTGTTGAGCATGCAGGAGCAGCAGGAGAAGGAGAAGAAGAAAAACCGTAACAGTTGAGTGTAGGACTTTGCGCTTGCTGTAAAGTCCGTAAGAACGTGATATGGCAGAGAGGATCGGGGGGAGCGGATGTGGATTATACGGTGACAGGTGCACAGATGAAGCAGATTGACGCGGACACGATAAACCGGATCGGGATACCGTCCATGGTGCTTATGGAGCGGGCGGCTCTTGCGGTCTGCGCGGCGGCGGAGCACCTTGTGAGGGATGTCCACAGCCGTAAATCCCCTGCCCGTATACTCATCGCCTGCGGCACGGGCAACAACGGAGCGGACGGGATCGCCGCCGGGCGCATTTTACATGGCAGGGGCTATGAGGTGACTGTGCTCCTTGCGGGCAATGAAGCGCGCGCCTCGTCAGAGCACGGCAGGCAGCGGCAGATCGCGGAGCAGCTCGGGGTGCCTGTGGCGGCGTTTCGCGATTTTGTGCCGGGAGACTGCGATGTGATCGTGGATGCGCTGTTTGGGATCGGGCTTGACCGTGAGATCACGGGAGAGTACCGGGAGCTCATCTCGCTCCTTAAGGAAAAGCGGGAGAGCGGTGCGAAGGTCGTGGCGGCGGATATCCCGTCAGGGATTCACGCGGACACGGGAGAGCTTCTGGGGATTGCCCTTAAGGCGGATGTGACTGTGACCTTCGGATACTTAAAGACGGGGCTCTGCCTCTTTCCCGGAAAGGCTTACGCGGGAGAGGTGGAGGTTGCGGATATCGGATTCTCGGATGCGAGTCTTGTCCGGACAGGCTGGGACGCGCTTCTTCCGGGAGAAAATGATCTCGGCCGAATCCCTGAGCGGAGAGCGGACGGAAATAAGGGGACTTTCGGGAAAGTCCTTGTGATCGCGGGCAGCCGCGGGATGAGCGGGGCGGCATATCTTGCCGCGCTTGCGGCGTACCGGAGCGGCGCGGGGCTTGTGAAAGCGCTTACAGTCCCGGAGAACCGCATTATTTTGCAGTCACAGCTCCCGGAGGCGATCGTGGAGGTCTATGAGCCGGAGAAGATTTCGGGGGACGATGCCAGCCGCAGCTTTTTTGAGGAGCAGTGCGACTGGGCGGACGTGATCGTGATGGGGCCGGGACTTGGGCAGGAGCCCTATGTCGAAGCTTTAGTGGAGGCGGTGCTTTCCCACGCCTATGTGCCCATTGTCCTTGACGCGGACGCCTTAAACTGTGTGGCGGCGCATCCGCATCTGACCCGGTATTTTACGGAGAACATTATCATCACGCCCCATATCGGGGAGATGGCGCGTCTCACCGGCCTTGCGGCGGAGGAGTTAAAGCGGGATCCTCTGCGGGCGGCGAGGGCGTACAGCGCCCGCTTCGGCGTGGTGTGCGTGATGAAGGACGCGGTGACTGTGACCTCGGATAAGGAGGGCGGCGCGTGGATCAATCGGAGCGGCTGCAGCGCCATGGCAAAGGCGGGTTCGGGCGATGTGCTTACCGGTGTGATCGCGGGGCTTTTGGCGCGCGGGATGGAGTGTGCGGACGCGGCGGCGCTCGCGGTCTACATTCACGGACGCGCGGGGGAGCGCGCGGCGGAGCGCTTCGGCGTGGACGGAGTGCTCGCGCATAATCTTACTGACTGTATTTCATGGTAAGGGATTTTCAGGAGATGGAGATGAGACCATATACAAGGGCTTACGCGGCGGTCGATCTGGACGCTGTCGAGTTTAACATGGAGTCCATGCGGAAAAATATTTCGCCGGAGACGGGGATGATCGGCGTGGTAAAGGCCGATGCCTACGGTCACGGCGCGGCGCCGGTGGCACAGGCGATCGACCGGTTTGTGGCGGGCTACGCGGTGGCGACGATCGAGGAGGGACTTTTGCTCCGCCGCCATGGCGTGTCAAAGATGATCCTGATCCTCGGCGTGACGCATCCGGCCGACTACGAGAAGCTCTTAAAGGCGGATATCCGTCCCTCCGTATTTACGATGGAGCAGGCAGAGCCGCTGTCTGAGCTCGCGTGCTGCATGGGGAAGCGGGCGAAGATTCATCTGGCGCTCGATACCGGCATGGGGCGCATCGGCATGGAGCCGGACGGGAAAGGAGCGGATCTTGCGGCGCGGATCGTCTCGCTTCCGGGAATCGAGGCGGAGGGGCTGTTTACCCATTTTGCGACGGCGGATGAGGCGGATAAGAGTGAGACGCGGCGGCAGCTTGAGCGGTATCTTGAATTCGATGAGATGCTGCGGGCGCGGGGAATTGAGATTCCCCTGAAGCATTGTTCAAACAGCGCGGGGATCATCGCCTTCCCAGAGGCGAACTTAAACCTTGTGCGGGCGGGAATCTCCATCTATGGCATGTACCCGTCGGATGAGGTGGACAGGACGAGGCTCGCCTTAAGGCCGGTCATGGAGCTTAAAAGCGCTGTCAGCTATGTCAAGGAGATGAGGCCGGGACAGAAGATCAGCTACGGCGGGACGTACACGGTCGAGAGGCCCATGCGCGTGGCTACGATTCCGGTTGGGTACGGAGACGGCTATCCGAGAGGCCTGTCCGGCAGGGGCTGTGTGCTGATCTGCGGCAGAAGGGCCCCGATCCTGGGGCGGATCTGCATGGACCAGTTTATGGTGGATGTGACGGACATTCCGGAGGCGGAGGTGGACACGGAGGTCACGCTGATCGGAAGGGACGGCGGGGAGGAGCTCCGGGTCGAGGATTTATCAAAGCTCAGCGGAAGATTCCACTATGAGCTCGTCTGCGACATCGGAAAGCGGGTGCCGCGGGTCTATTACCGCCACGGAAAGATCGTGGGACGCAAGGATTATTTTGACGACAGCTATACAACAGGACAGACTTAAGAATCATAAAATAATCACAGAGAGGTATACACCGGCAGGAGAAGGGCAATACTACCTTTAAATATCAGTGACGGAGTGTGGAACTGTGATTATCAGACGAGGAGACATTTATTATGCGGATCTGCGGCCGGTGGTCGGCTCCGAGCAGGGAGGCGTGCGGCCGGTGCTCATTATACAGAATGATGTGGGCAATAAGCACAGCCCGACGGTGATCTGTGCGGCGATCACATCGCGGATGAACAAGGCGAAGCTTCCCACCCACGTGGAGCTACCGACGAGGGAATGTGAGATGATCAAGGATTCAGTCATTCTGCTTGAGCAGCTTCGAACGATCGACAAGCAGCGGCTGAAGGAGCGGATCTGCCACATTGATGACGAACTGCAGCGGAAGGTAGACCGGGCTTTGATGGTGAGCCTTGAGCTGACTACATAGTTCGCTTGAGTTCCCGCACTTTGTAATTGAGGCATGATTTCCTGTCCATATAGCAATGAAATGTTTTTTGCCCGGTGTGTGAATGCTATATGAGTCAGGAAATCATGTGTAACCGTAAAATGCGGAAACTCAAGATAGTTCGCCATTGACGAAAGTGCGGAAATCTAGTAAAATCAAGGTGTATTCGTACGGAAAAGATGAAGGAGCTGGGCAGGAAGGTATGGATGATGGTTTTTCGGGCCTGGGACTGATCCTGGGCGTGGCGGCGGCATTTGTCATCGCCGTCTATCTGATTTGGAGACACAAAAAATCCAAAGAGGAGAATGTGACAGAAGAAGATATCATGACCATGGTGAACGAGGGGCATGAGCAGGGCGTGCTGGAATCAAGTGAGGCGGAGATGATCACGAACATTTTTGAGTTCGATGACAAGCAGGCCGGCGATATCATGACACATCGGAAGAATATCGTGGCGCTCCCCGGCAGCATGACGCTACGGGACGCGGCAAGGTTCGTGCTCAAGGAGGGGAGCAATTCCCGGTACCCGGTGTATGGAAAGGATTTGGACGACATCATCGGGACTGTACATATGCGGGACGTTTTAGTCCATGCGGAAAGTCCGGGGGAGGCTGAGATGGAGCTTGCAGATGTGCCGGGTGTACTTCGGCTTGCCCATTTTATCCCGGAGACCCGCAATATCAACTCCCTGTTTAAGGAGATGCAGTCCCAGAAGATTCACATGGAGATCGTCATAGACGAGTACGGGCAGACAGCCGGGCTCGTCACGATGGAGGACATTCTGGAGGAGATCGTCGGCAATATTCTCGATGAATATGATGTGGACGAGCAGTATATCATGCATGGGGACGGCGATGCGCTGATCATGAGCGGCATGACGCCCCTTGAGGATGCACAGGAGGAGCTTAAGATTACCTTCCCGGAGGAGGATTTGGATAACTACGATACCGTCAACGGACTTTTGATCTCTCTGCTGGACAGGATCCCGGAGGAGGGCGAGCAGCCCGAGGTGCGGTATCAGGGATATCGGTTTTCTGTTCTGAAGGTGGAGAACAAGATGATCGATTCCGTCCGCGTGACAAAGCTTCCAGACGAGGAGGCGGAGCCGGAGAATGACGCCGGGATGGATAGCAGAGAAGGATTATGACACGGATTTTTAATGATACGAGAGAAATGCTGCAGGATCATATTTTCCTGCGAAAGGCTGTTACGATCGCCCTGCCGGTAGCCCTGCAGGGCATGCTTAACACTGTCGTGAACCTGGTGGACACCATGATGATCGGGACGCTGGGGGAGACGACGATCGCCGCGGTAGGTCTGGCGAATAAGGTGTTTTTCGTCTTTTCGCTTCTGGTTTTCGGCGTGGTCAGCGGCTCGGGCGTGCTGGCGGCGCAGTACTGGGGCACCCATGATGTGAAGAATATCCGCAAGGTGTTGGGGCTTGGGCTTATGATCTCGCTGATCGGGTCGGCGTGCTTTGTGCTGCCGTCCGAGCTTATGCCTGAGGCGGTGATGCGGATCTTTACCACGAGTGACGGGGCGGTCGCGGTCGGCGCCGCCTATCTTGCCGTTGCGGCGCTTTCCTACCCGTTTACCGCGGTCACGAACACCTATGTCGCGATGCTGCGGGCGGTAGGGCATGTGACGGCGCCCGTCGTCATCAGCAGCATGACGATCTTTATCAACATTATATTGAACTACGCCCTGATCTTCGGGAACTTCGGAGCTCCCGCGCTCGGGGCTGTGGGCGCGGCGGCGGCGACGCTCACAGCGCGCATCGTGGAGTGCGCGGCGGTCATGGGCGTGGTCTATCTGAAGAAAACGCCGCTTGCCTGCTGTGTCCGGGAGCTGTTCGGCTACAGCGCTTCCTTTGTGCGGCAGTTTTTTGTGACATCCACGCCGGTCATCGTCAATGAGTTCATGTGGGGGCTCGGCACCACCATGTATTCCCTCGCGTATGGGCGCATGGGGGACAATGCGGTTGCCGCGATCACCATTGCGACAACGATCCAGGATATCGCGGTGGTTCTCTTTCAGGGGCTTTCCGCGGCGACTGCCGTCATCCTCGGAAATGAGATGGGAGCGGGTCACTTAAAACGGGCGGAGAAGTACGCAAAAAATTTCTTTATCCTTCAGTTTTTGGTGACGTTGAGCGCGATGGTGCTCTGCTTTGGAATCCGGTGGAATATCATCGGCATGTACCGCATCACCCCGCAGGTGGCGCAGGACGTGAACTTATGCCTCCTGGTGTTCATTCTGTATATGCCGTTTAAGATGTTTAATTATGTCAACATCGTGGGCGTCTTAAGGAGCGGCGGGGACACGAAGGTCTGCCTGTTCATCGATACCAGCGGTGTATGGCTGATCGGGATCCCGATGGCGTTTATCGGCGGACTTTACTTAGAACAGCCGATCTATATCGTGTACGCCATGGTGATGTTCGAGGAGGTGTACAAGGCTGTGCTCGGCTATATCCGCTACCGCCAGAAGAAGTGGCTGCGGAATCTGAACGCGGAGCTGCGGACTCGGTAACCGTTTGGCCATGCTGCGTTTCCGGCTCGGTCGCGGCTGGGTTTTTCTCTTTTGTTCGGTCGGCGGCCACAGTTTTCTCTTTTGTTCGGTCGCCGGATGTAAAACTTTTGCTCGCATGGCTCGCAAAAGTGTTCACCGGTCTCCCTCACGGTAAGGTTGTAGCAGCGCTCCCTCGGGGCTGGACAATATCAGCCGCAAGGCCCTGGAAAGACAGACCCAGTGACGATAGCGAGGCTTCCGTAGTGAGGTCTGCGCTAGCTGCCGCCACAAAGCGCACTGTCTGAGCGAAGCGAGTTTGCGCGACTGGCGGCTAATCGGCGCGCGGACCGAGCAGGAAACGCAGCGTGTCACATGGGACTGTCTTTCCGGGGCGGCGGCGTAAAATCCGCCGGAAACGCCGTATGGCTGAACTGTTACTAAAAGTGAGAAACTCAAGTCATCCGCCCCTTGCAAAATCAGCTCAAATGAATTACAATAAAAGTGTATCATAATTTGTTAAATATTTAACAAATAAGCGTTTGAGAAAAGGCCGGTTCTCCGGTCGTTGAATAAAAGGAGATCATTATGAAGAAGAGACCAGTTGTGCTTATGATTCTCGATGGATACGGCCTCAATGACAGGTGCGAGGCGAACGCGGTGCGCGAGGGCAAGACGCCGGTGATGGATCGGCTTATGAGCGAGTGCCCCTTTGTGAAGGGACAGGCCAGCGGTCTTGCGGTCGGACTTCCCGACGGGCAGATGGGTAACTCCGAGGTGGGACACTTAAACATGGGCGCGGGCCGCATCGTGTATCAGGAGCTGACCCGCATCACCAAATCCATTGAGGCTGGGGATTTCTTTGAGAATAAAGCATTTCGGGCGGCAGTGGACAACTGTAAGAAGAATGATTCCGCCCTGCATTTATTCGGTCTGGTGTCTGACGGAGGTGTGCACAGCCACATCACCCACATTTACGGGCTTTTAGAGCTGGCAAAGAGAAACGGTCTTAAGAAGGTATATGTGCACTGCTTTTTAGACGGGCGCGACACGCCGCCGACCTCCGGGAGAGAGTATGTCGCGGCGCTCGAGGCAAAGATGGCGGAGCTTGGCGTCGGGAGCGTGGCGACGGTTTCCGGGCGCTATTACGCCATGGACCGCGATAAAAACTGGGATCGCGTGAAGGTGGCCTACGATGTCCTGACAAAAGGGATCGGGAACACGAGCGGCAGCGCGGATGAGGCGATTAAGGAATCCTACGACGCGGGCAAGACCGACGAGTTCGTTGTGCCGACAGTGATCATGCGGGACGGCGCTCCGGTGGCGACGATTCAGAGCGGCGATTCCATTATCTTTTACAACTTCCGCCCGGACCGCGCAAGGCAGTTGACGCGCGCATTCTGCGATGAGGACTTCACCGGCTTTGACCGCGGAGAGCGCGTCGTGACGACCTTTGTGTGCTTTACCGATTACGATGAGACGATCGCCAATAAGCTGGTCGCATTTGAGAAGGAGAGCATCACCAATACCCTCGGCGAGTTTCTTGCGGCGCACGGCCTGAAGCAGGCGCGGATCGCGGAGACCGAAAAATATGCCCATGTGACCTTTTTCTTTAACGGCGGTATCGAGGAGCCGAACGAGGGCGAGGACCGCTACCTGATCCCGTCCCCGAAGGAGGTCGCGACCTACGACTTAAAGCCGGAGATGAGTGCGCCGGCAGTCTGCGATAAGCTGGTGGAGTGCATTAAATCCGGCGCGTATGATGTGATCATCATCAACTTTGCAAACCCCGACATGGTGGGCCATACCGGCGTGGAGGTCGCGACCATCAAGGCAGTCGAGACCGTGGACGTGTGCGTGGGCAGGGCGGTCGACGCCATTAAGGAGGTAAACGGCGTCATGTTCATCTGCGCCGACCACGGAAACGCCGAGCAGCTTGTGGACTACGAGACGGGCGATCCGTTTACGGCGCACACCACGAACCCGGTGCCGTTCATTCTTGTGAATGCCGACCCGGAATACCGCTTAAGAGAGGGCGGCTGCCTGGCGGATATTGCGCCGACGCTCATCGAGCTGATGGGTATGGAACAGCCGAAGGAGATGACCGGGAAATCCCTGCTGGTGAAGTAAAGTCGGCGCAGTAAATGCGCTGACCTACTGAACAGTTACATCTTCATACAATTTTGTGTAAATCTCCTCCGACAGCGCGTCCACATAGGACTGGTCGGCGATGTCGTGGTTTGTGATGATAAGATCCTGGATCAGCTCAAACCGCTTCAGGGAGAGTTCCTCGGGGCTTAGCTCGCCCGATTCCCGCCTGATCTGCTCGTCGAGCCCGTCCCCGGTGTAGGCGGCGGTGAACCAGTCGATCAGCTCGCCTGTGACCTGCTCCTCCGCGCCGACCTGCTCCTTTACTTCTCTGGCGGATTTGTTCGAGGTGTAGGCGATATACAGGGTGAGAAGCCCCATCAGGGTGAGGACTGTCTTTGTGATTATGCCGGATGTGCCCGCGAGCGGAAGCGGGATCAGATTCACCCAGCTAAGAAACGCGAAGACAGTCAGTCCGCCTCCCACGAGGAGAAAGGCGGAGGCTGAGGATTTCAGATCGTCATACTGCTGGGCTTTCTTCACATAGACCTGAGTGCGTACCGGCGCCGGACATTCCTCGCCGTCAGCGCTGCGGGCCTGATATTCCGCGGCGATAGCCTCGCGCTCTGCCTGCAGGCGGGCGCGCGCTTTTTCCTCGGCTTCTCTCTTTATGGCCATGGCAGCTTCCTTTGATTCAAGAAGCGGGCTGCCGCAGTCGGTGCAGGTAGTGATTCCATCTACAAATTCCATATCGCATTTCGGACAGTAAGGCATATGATTTTCCTCCCAAGGTTAAGTTGTTACCATTATAGCATACAATCTCTTAAAAAACCACTTTCATTTCTGATTAAATTAGGGTAAAATGAAGTGGAGAATGAGCAAAGGAAGTTTAAGCGATGAAGACATCGAAACTTATGAGACGGTTTGCCCCGTACTATAAACGATACTGGAAGATCATGGTGTTCGATCTGTTCTGCGCGGCGCTCACGACCGTCTGCGAGCTGATCCTGCCCATGATCCTGCGCTATATCACAAATCAGGGAATGCAGGATCTTGCATCTGTCACGGCAGGGCTGATCCTTCGGATCGCGGCGCTGTATTTCGGGCTGCGTATCATCGACGGACTGGCGGCGTTCTACATGGCGTACACCGGTCATGTGATGGGCGCGCGGATTGAGACGGATATGCGCCAGGACGCGTTTGAGCACCTTCAGAAGTTGTCCGACAGCTACTTTAACAACACCAAGGTCGGGCAGATCATGGCGCGTATCACCAGCGATCTGTTTGACGTGACGGAGTTTGCGCATCACTGTCCGGAGGAGTTTTTCATTGCCGGGATCAAGGCGGTCATTTCCTTTGTCGTGCTCGCGGGGATCAATCTGCCGCTGACCATGATCATTTTTATCTTCATCCCGATCATGGCGGTTTCCTGCACCTGGTTTAACTTAAAGGTGCGGGCGGCATTCAGGCAGCAGCGCTACCAGATCGGTGAGCTGAATGCGAAGATTGAGGACAATCTCCTCGGAAACCGCGTGGTGCGCGCCTTTGCGAACCAGGACATTGAGATTGAAAAGTTCCGCCGGGACAACCAGGAATTTCTCGATATCAAGCGGCAGACCTACAAATACATGGCGGCATTCCAGGATACGATCCGCATGTTTGACGGCGTGATGTACACGGTGGTGATCCTGGCGGGCGGCATTTTCATGGTAAAGCGCCTGATCGCGCCGGGCGACCTCGTAGCGTACACGCTGTATGTTACGACGCTGCTTGCGACGATCCGCCGCATTATCGAGTTTGCGGAGCAGTTCCAGCGCGGGATGACGGGCATCGAGCGCTTTGTGGAGATCATGGATTCCACCGTAGAGATCCTCGACGAGCCGGGGGCATTGCCCATGGAGCGTGTGCGAGGCGGGATCCGCTTTGACCATGTGAGCTTTGAATACCCCGACGACCACAATCCGGTATTAAACGACATCTCCCTTGATATCCAGCCGGGTGAGAAGGTGGCGCTTGTCGGGCCGTCGGGCGGCGGGAAGACAACGCTGTGCAATCTCATACCCCGGTTTTATGACACGACCCGCGGAGACATTTACATTGACGGCAGGGAGTTAAAGGGTATCACGCTCCAGAGCCTGCGCTCGAATATCGGAATCGTTCAGCAGGATGTATATCTGTTCTCCGGCACGGTTTACGACAATATCTCCTACGGCGACCCCGAGGCGACGAGGGAGGACGTAGTCCGGGCGGCAAAGCTTGCGGGGGCGCACGAGTTCATCTCGGAGTTGAAAAACGGATACGACACCTATGTGGGTGAGCGGGGCGTGAAGCTTTCCGGCGGCCAGAAGCAGCGCTTAAGCATTGCGCGCGTGTTCTTAAAAAATCCGCCGATCCTGATTCTTGACGAGGCGACCTCGGCGCTTGACAATGAGAGCGAGCACATCGTATCCCAGTCCTTAGAGCGGCTGGCTAAGGGGCGGACGACGGTGACGATCGCCCACAGACTTACGACTATCCGGAATGCTGACCGGATTCTTGTACTGTCTGACGGGAGGATTGCCGAGGAGGGCTCGCACCGGGAGCTTATGGAGAAAAAGGGAATTTATTACGAATTATATATGTCAGTGCAGGATCAGCCCGAGGGCAGCATGACGGAAGGAGAAAAACTATGAAGACAGCGATTGTGACCGACAGCAACAGCGGCATCACGCAGGCCGAGGCAAAGGATTTGGGAGTGTATGTGCTTCCCATGCCGTTTATGATCGACGGGGAGACCTATGAGGAGGATATCAACCTGACCCATGAGCAGTTTTACGCGCGGCTCGACGAGGGGGCGGACATCTCCACCTCTCAGCCGTCGCCGGATTCGGTGATGAAGCTGTGGGAGAGCGCATTAAAGGAGTATGACGAGATCGTCCATATCCCCATGTCGAGCAGCTTGAGCGGCTCCTGCCAGACAGCGATGATGCTGGCGGAGGATTACGACGGGAAGGTGTGCGTGGTGAACAACCAGCGCATATCCGTGACCCAGCGCCAGTCCGTTCTCGACGCGGTGGCGCTTGCTGCTGCCGGTCTTTCGGCAGCGCAGATAAGGGAGGTGCTGGAGCGCACAAAGATGGAGTCCAGCATCTACGTCACCGTGGACACGCTGAAATACTTAAAGAAGGGCGGCAGGATCACCCCGGCGGCAGCGGCGCTCGGCACGCTCTTAAAGATCAAGCCGGTGCTGCAGATCCAGGGGGAAAAGCTTGACTCCTTCTCCAAGGCGCGCACCATGAAGCAGGCGAAGAGCACCATGCTCTCCGCGGCGGAGCATGACCTCAAGACGCGCTATAACGATCCCGAGGCAGAGAATACATGGCTTGAGGTCGCCTATTCCTTTGACCGTGAAGCGGCGGAGGAGTTTGCGGCGGAGGTACAGGCGTACTTCCCGAAGAATACGGGTCTTCATATTGCCCCGCTTTCCCTGAGCGTGGCGTGCCATATCGGGCCCGGTTCGCTGGCGATCGCCTGCGCAAAGAAACTGGATATCGAGGCAGAGCGAAAGAATTATGGCGTATAACATTAAAAATCTTCAGCTCCCGTGGAAGCAGAAGTTCACGATCAGTCTGCGGGTGCCGATCGTGGCGCTCTTAGTGGTGTTCGGCATGGTTCCGATGGTCCTGTGCACGCAGACGGTGCTCACTTCGGTAAAGCAGAATGAGATCGACGGCCGTATGGTGGAAGTCCAGAACCAGTGCCGGATCTTAAGCAGTAAGATGACCCGCGCCGGGTATCTGACCGGCGAGGATCGTGCCGCGATGAACAGCGAGATCGAGACGATAGCGGATGTATACAACGGGCGGATCGTGGTGGTCAATAAGGACTTCCGCATTATTCAGGATACCTTTCACATAGCGGAGAACCGGCTCCACATTGCGGAGGAGGTCATTCGCTGCTTTCAGGGGGAGAGTAGCAGCAGATACAACAGGGACAAGCACTATTTCGCCCAGGCGATCCCCATTTACGGGGCAACGCCGGATAAGACCATCGACGGCGCGCTCGTCATCACCGCCTCGACGGAGGCGATCGCCCTGCTCGCGGACACGGTGGGAGATAAGGCGCTTTTGTTTCAGATCATCGTTACGCTCGTGCTGAGCATTGCGGCCGTGGCGGCTGCGGTGGTGCTGCTTCGGCCCTTCCGCGAATTTCAGAGTAAGTTAAACCATGTGGCGGAAGGCGCGCTTGACACCGACATCAGTGCGGGTACATACCGGGAGACCCGTGAGATCTCCGACGCGGTTGCCCTCACGATCACGAAGCTCCGCGAGGTGGATCAGTCCCGCCAGGAGTTCGTCTCCAGTGTCTCCCATGAGTTAAAGACTCCGATCACCTCGATTCGGGTGCTGGCGGACTCCCTGATGGGGATGGAGGAAGCGCCGGTGGAGCTGTACCGGGAATTTATGGAGAATATTTCCGATGAGATCGACCGGGAGAGCAAGATCATCGACGATCTTTTATCTCTCGTGAAGATGGATAAATCCGAGGCGGAATTAAACATCAGCCAGGTAAACTTAAATACCCTCGTGAAGCAGATATTAAAGCGGCTGCGCCCGATCGCAAACAGGCGGAAGGTCGAGCTGATCTTCGAGAGCATCCGGGAGGTGACGGCAGATGTGGACGAGGTGAAGCTCTCCCTCGCCATCTCGAACCTTGTGGAGAACGCGATCAAGTACAATGTGGAGGAAGGCTGGGTGCGGGTGACGTTAGATGCGGACCATAAATTCTTTTACCTCAAGGTGGCGGATTCCGGTATCGGTATCCCCGAGGAGGTGCAGGACCGGATCTTCGAGCGATTCTACCGGGTGGACAAGGCGCGCTCGCGCGAGACCGGAGGGAGCGGCCTCGGGCTTGCGATCACGCGGAATGTTGTGCTGATGCACAAGGGCGCCATTAAATTAAACAGCAGGGAAGGGGAGGGGAGTACCTTCACCCTCCGGATCCCGTTAAACTATATCGCGTAGAAGGAGGCGGATGATGAAACGATTGTGGAAAGCGCCGCTCCTTTTGGCGGCGCTCCTGCTCACAGCGGGCCTTGCGGGCTGCAAAGGCGAAAAGAAGCGCCCGGATGCGGGCGAGACGACGTATCAGGTATATTACTTAAACCCCGCCATGACAAAGCTCGTGGCGCAGGACTACCGGACGAAGACGACGGATTCGGCCGTTCTCACCGATGAGCTGATGGAGCAGCTTATGAATGTCCCCGCGGATGTGGAGGCGCAGGTGGCGCTCTCGGAGAAGGTTGTCTATCTCGGCTCGCGCAAGGAGGACATGGTGCTGTATCTGTTTTTTGACAACAACTATACCGGCATGAAATCCTACCGCGAGATTCTGTGCAGGGCGGCGCTCACCAGAACGCTGACGCAGATACCGGGAATCGACTATATCAATATCTACTCCGGCGACCAGCCGCTTCTCGACATGAACGGGATGCCGGTGGGAATGCTGTCGGCGCCGGATTTTGTGGACGGTATCAGCGACGTCAATGCCTATGAGCGGACGGAGCTGACGCTGTACTTCACGGATACGGAGGGCGAAAAGCTGTACCCGGAGAAGCGGAGCGTGATGCACAATATCAATACCTCCGTGGAAAAGGTCATCTTAGAGGAGCTGATCGGCGGGCCGGAGACGCCGGGGCTTGAGCCGACGCTCGACCCCGACACGAAGCTTTTGAATGTCTCGGTCAATGAGAATGTGTGTTACCTGAACTTTAATACTTCCTTTCTCTCTAACCCGCTGGAGGTGAAGGATTATATTCCGATTTATTCCATTGTGAATTCCTTATCGGAGCTGTCCTCCGTAAGCCGGGTGCAGATTACGGTGAACGGGGATCAGAACGTGACGTTCAGAGAGACGATCCCTCTTGGCGCCATGTTTGAGCGGAATCTTGATTATATAGGAGGAACGTAACGATCAAACGACCATTGCTGCTTTTGACAGGTGGATTCGTACTTGGAGAGGCAATCATCCTGCAGGGAAGCGTGGTTTTAAAAATGGCGGCGGCGGCAGCGGCTGTTTTGCTGCCCGCCTGCTTTGCCCGTGCGGTCAGGCGTGCGGACGGGGGCGGAGGACGCCAAAAGACCGGCGCGGTCACGCGTCTCATAAAAGGCAGGAGCATATGGCTGTGGCTTCTGCCTTTCTTTGTGTGCGCCGGAATGGGACGGGCATGGCAGGAGCAGCGGGTCGCCGCGCGGGAGCTGTCGCTTGGGCTTGACGGGGAGAGGATCGCAGCCGAAGGCGTTGTGGCGTTGAAGGAGCATAAGGGCGACTGGCTTGTGGTGACGCTTAAAAATGTCCGCGTGCAGGAGACAGATGAAAAGAACGGGAGCGGAAAAGCGCCTGGAGGCTCAAAAGACAGGTATCATTTAAGAAGGCTTGAGGTCTATGTGGGCGGCGCCTCGACGGATGCGGTAAAGATGGGAAACCGTGTTATGGTGCGCGGCGAGTGCTCCGCCTTTGAAAAACCGCGCAATCCGGGCGAGTTTGACTACCGGCTCTGCTATCGCTCGCGGAAGCTGACGTATCGGATGTTCGCCGATTCGCGGAAGGTTAAGGATAACTCGTCAGATCTGCTCGGGGAGGGGCTTTACCAACTGAAAATCTGGGCGGAGGGGAGGCTTTCGGAAACAACCGGGAACGATTCCGGCGTATTTCAGGCGGTGATCTTGGGCGACGGAGCAGAGCTTCCGGGGGAGATCCGGGATCTGTACCGGAGAAACGGGATCGCCCATCTGCTGGCGGTGAGCGGGCTCCACCTGTCCCTTGTGAGCCTTGCGGTCTACGGCATGATGCGCAGGCTGGGCGCGGGATACGGGCTTTCCGGGCTTGCGGGCGGGGCTGTCCTGATCGCCTACGGGATTCTCACGGGCTCGTCCTCGTCGGTGCTCCGGGCGCTCATCATGGCGCTCTGCGGTTATCTCGCGTCTTACCTGGGGCGGACGAGCGATCCTCTGTCGTCTCTTGCGCTCGCGGCCCTCGCTCTCTTCTGGGACAGCCCGTACCTGATCACCCAGGCGGGCGTGCAGCTCTCTTTCCTTGCTGTCATCGGCGTATGCGGCGCGGCGCGTCTCCTTGCCCGGAAATTCGGAGGTACGGCGATTTCCGGAGCCTTTTGCGCCGGCGTGGGGATACAGCTTGTGACACTCCCGGTTCTTTTGTACCATTTCTTCTGTGCTCCGCTTTACGGTATCTTCTTAAACCTTCTCGTGGTTCCGCTTCTCAGCATCGTGATCGGAACCGGCGTCGGCGGGATCGCGCTCTCCTGCGTGAGTCTTCCCGCGGCGAGGTTTTTTACAGGCGGAGGCCGTGCGGTGCTCTGGTGGTATGAGTGGTGCTGTGAGCTGTTCGGACGTCTTCCGGGGAGCAATGTGATCGCCGGGAGGCCGGAATGCTGGCAGATCGGGCTGTACTATGGAATTCTGGCGCTTCTCTTATCCGGCATAGCCCGCGGTGACGGGCGGGGCAGGAGGCGGCTTTTCGCGCTTGGAGCTGCGCTCTTTATCCTGCTTCCGCTTCCCGTGCGTGGGCTCTCAGTGACATTCCTGGACGTGGGGCAGGGCGACGGAGTCTGCCTGCGGACGAGGCAGGCGACGATCCTGTCAGACTGCGGCAGCACGGACCGGAAAAATCTCGGTGCGGACAGCCTCGCGCCGTTTCTCTTAAGCAATGGAATCCGCCGGATTGATTACGCCATCGTAAGCCACGCGGATCAGGATCACATAAGCGGCATCCTGTATCTTCTGCGGGATCAGGAGGAGATCGCGGTGAAAAATCTCGTCCTGCCCGCGGCGGGGCGGGGCGGGGACATTTACGGCGAGCTCGAAAAGCTGGCGGTGAGCCGTGGCTGCCGTGTGCACTGGATGGGGCGGGGCGATGTTATCTCTGCGGGGAAGCTGCGTTTATCCTGCCTTTATCCCGACAGGGAAGCTGTGCCGGGAGATGGCGAGGAGGAGAGGAATGAACATTCCCTCGTGCTCCGCGCCGATTACGGCTCGTTTTGCATGCTGCTCACCGGGGACATGAGCGCGGAGGGAGAGAGAAAACTGCTCGACGGCCCCCTGGCGGAGCGGGAAGCGCTGTCGGACTGTCTTGTCTTAAAGGTCGCGCACCACGGCTCGGACACCTCCACGAGCGCGGAATGGCTGGAAGCGCTCTCTCCCGCCTTTGCGGTAATCTCCTGCGGGGAGGGGAACCGCTACGGCCATCCCCACAGGGAGGTGCTCGACCGCTTAAGAGAGTGTGAAGTGGAGCCCCTTATCACCCGCGATTTTGGGGCTGTGATTATCCGGACGGACGGGAAAGGGGTTAAGCTGAATAAAAACCGGTAAAGTCCGCATACTTAGGGTAACAGTTTGGCCGCACGGCTGGGGCTAGCCGGCCCGAGGTGAGCCGTATAGCTGAACTGTTACACCCGGCGACCGGACAAAAGCGAAACCTGTGGCGCTTTTTCACATTTTCATGTATAATGGTAAAAGTTACATTTGTGAAAAACGCGGACAGGCGTGAGACGGTGGAGAGATAAGATGCAGACATTAAACCAGGATATCAGGGAGTGCTCCTTTCGCCCTGTTTATCTTTTGTATGGAGAGGAGAGTTTTTTAAAAAACAGCTATAAGAACCGCTTAAAGGAGGCGATCGCCGGGGGCGATGCCATGAACATTTCCTCTTTTGAGGGGAAGGGAGCGGATCTCGACGAGGTGATCCGCCTTGCGGACACGATGCCATTTTTCGCTGAAAAACGTCTGATCATCATCGAGGACAGCGGGCTTTTTAGGAGCGCCGCGGATGTGCTCGTGAATTACCTGCCCTCAATGCCGGACACCACGGTGCTTCTCTTTGTGGAGTCGGAGGTGGACAAGCGCGGCAGACTCTTTAAAAAGGTGAAGGAGCTCGGCTATGCCGCCGAGATGACGCGGCAGGACGCTTCCCAGCTTGCAAGGTGGGCCGGCGGCATTCTGGCAAAGGAAGGGAAAAAAATCACGGCGCGCACCATGGACGTATTCTTAAGTATGACCGGAGACGATATGGAGCATATCCGGACAGAGCTTGAAAAGCTTATCAGCTATACTATGGGGCGGGAAGTTATTACGGAGGAAGATGTGAGGGCGGTCTGCACCGTGCAGGTCACCAACAGAATTTTTGAGATGGTTTCGGCAATCGTAAACCGTGATACCAGAAAAGCGATGAACTTATATGAGGATCTTCTGACGCTTAAAGAACCGCCCATGCGAATCCTGTTTTTGATCGCGCGTCAGTTCAACCAGATTCTTCAGGTGAAGGAGATGGCGGCGAAGGGACTGGATAAGGGAGCCATCGCGTCCAGACTGAAAATGCAGCCATTTCTGGTCGGAAAGACCATGCCCCAGGCGCGCCGCTTTTCCCGTGAGCAGATCCTCTCCTATGTGAATGAGTGTGTGGAGGCGGAGGAGGCGGTCAAGAGCGGGCGGCTTAAGGACCGGCTGGCGGTGGAGCTTTTGATAACGAAGGAGTACTGATATGTCTGATTTCTTTTCCGGCTGGTATCTGTTACCGAATTATAAATTTTTGTGGACTTTTTTGTGGAAAAATGGTAATATGACCAGTAACAGGATAAATAGCTTTATTGTGCTACGAGGGAGGGCAAGGTAAATGAAAAAAACTATGACGGCGGTTGCAGCCTTAGCGATGTCTGTTGGTTTTTCGATGTTCCTTTTTCCGGGGACAGCGCAGGCGACGGAGGGCTGGAATAAGATCGATAACGGATGGGAATATCTGGATCAGGATGACAAGCCGGTGACTGAGGCGTGGAGAAAGTCAAAGGACAGTTGGTATTACCTGTCAAAGGATGGGCTTATGCTCAAGAAAACCATCTTCCGGGACAGGGAAGCAAACTATTATGTGGATGAGGACGGCAGGATGGCCCAGAACACATGGGTCTTTGTCGATGCTGAGAACGGCGCGGGCGGCGAGTTCGAGGAGGGCTGGTACTATTTCGGCGCGGATGGCAAGGCCTACCGCCGCAAGAACAACAGCTTTAAAAGGAACATCGGCGGGGCCACCTACATATTTGACGAGAATGGAAAGATGCTCTCGGGCTGGATCGATGAGAACGGCGATGTCGTGGCGAATTCGGACGACCCCTTTGTCGACGGTCTGTACTATGCCCGTGAGGATGGGAAACTCCTCGCTGGCGAATGGCTCGACTACGGCGGGATCGGAGACGGGATTGGCGGCTCCTCACTCGACAGCGATGTCGCGGGGAGAAACTACACGGACTACGACAAGATGTGGCTCTACTTCGATACCAACGCGAAAAAGGTAAAGAGCAGCGGCGACAGCTTAAAGCAGAAGACTATAAACGGAGCTCGCTACGGCTTTGATGAGAACGGAATCATGCTTCCGTGGTGGAGTAAGGTGGGAAGCATAAGCGATGCGGACAAGAAAACTCCGGTCAGCGATATCTCCGCCAAATACTTTGCTGGCTACGACGGCGGCGGGCTCATCAGGAACTCCTGGTTCTGGATGTATCCGTCAGAGAACCTTGACGCCGACGATTACAACAGTCAGAAGTTCAGTTGGTGGTACACAGACGGGAACGGTCAGGTTTACCGCAACAAGATTCGCAAGATCAACGGCCGCTACTACGCGTTTGACGGAATCGGCAGGATGCAGAGCGGGTTCGTCCTCTTTGACGGAAAGAGCGAATTTGTCGCCCGGTATGATCTTGACAACTGGAGTTCAAGCGATTTTATCGAGGGAAATATTTACGGAATCGAGCGCTCGGATCTCTACCTCTTCTCACCTGACGAGTTCAACGACGGATCCATGAAGACCGGAAAGGACATCGCGGTCGAGATCAAGGACGGCGTCTACCACTTTGGATTCGCGTCGGACGGGAAGGCATACGGGAACCGCAACCGTCTCCAGAGGAAGGACAATACATACTATATCAACGGTCTCAGGCTCGAGGGAGACGAGGACTATGGATATGGCGTTGTGAAAGACAGCGAGACGAACAGCTACTACGTGGTCAACGCAAACGGCAGTGTCGTCAAGGGCAGGAGACGCATCGTAAAGGATAAGGACGATGGCTACCTGATCATCCTCGACGACCAGTTCGCTGCGAGGGTCACCGATGAGTCCAGGCCCGTATGGAGAAACGGTGATGAGGGCTTAGGCTACTATCACTATGATAAGAACAACAAAGACGACCACTACGCGGGGGGGCTGGTCGCAGCCCATGGCGATCGGGCAGATACAGAAAATCTTCCCGGGAAAATGCGGTTGAATTTCTGAGAGAAAGGAGAATGAGCGAAAATGAAAACAGACACGAAGCGATCTTTAAAGCGCCTGACGTCCATGCTCCTCACCCTGTGTATGGTTGTG
>SFNH01000020.1 GCA_004554205.1 Clostridium sp. | reverse complement strand
GTAGGCAATCAGGAATATCTGGAGAACGGAGCGTTGATTCCGGACGCGGCATTCGCCTCTTTTGAGAAGACGAAGGTGCTGCTAAAGTCCCCGATCACTACGCCGATCGGAAAGGGTTTCCGTTCTCTGAATGTGACTATGCGGGAAAAATATGATCTGTATGCCAACATCCGTCCCGCAAAATCCAATGCGGCAGTGAAGACTCCGTTTCCGAACGTGAATATTGTTACGTTCCGTGAGAATACGGAGGATCTGTATGTGGGAAAGGAACGTTGGGTAGATAAAAACACGGTGATCGCCGATAAGATCATTACCCGGGGGGCAAGCGAGCGGATCATCCGGGATGCGTTTGAATACGCGGTGAAGCAGGGCAGAAAGAAAGTAACCTGCGTACATAAAGCCAATATCCTGAAGATGTCTGACGGACTGTTTCTCGAGACATTCAACAAGATCAGGAACGAGTATCCGACGATCACTGCCGATGATAAGATCGTGGATGCGGTTTGCATGCAGCTTGTGATGAAGCCGCAGCAGTTTGATGTGATGGTAATGCCGAATCTGTACGGCGATATCGTATCCGATCTGACGAGCGGGCTGATCGGCGGCCTGGGGCTTCTGCCGTCCAGTAATCTGGGTAAGGATTATGCCATGTTTGAAGCCGTGCATGGAAGCGCGCCGGATATCGCGGGTAAGGGCATCGCCAATCCGACAGCGCTTTTGTGGTCCGCGTGCATGATGCTGGAGCATCTGCAGCAGAATGAGGCGGCAGCGAAGATCCGAAAAGCAGTGGACGAGGTTCTGTCAGAGGGTAAGGATACAACCCCGGATATCGGAGGAAACGGGACGACAGAAGGGTACAAGAATGCCGTCATTGCACATCTAAACTAAAAGGGATACAGGAAAAGGAGATAAAAGATGGTAGAATTATCAAGCGGCGGAGCATATCTGGTGAATGGGGAGACTCTGGTGACGGATGCGGAAGCGGCAGAGGGCAGACTGGCCGCCCTGACTGGAAAGGCGGTCGATCGGGAGACAGCAAAAAAAGGTACGATCGCTTACTCTATTCTGGAAGCGCACAACACATCCGGAAACATGAACAACCTGAAACTCAAGTTTGATTCCATGGCGTCACATGATATTACGTTTGTCGGAATTATTCAGACGGCCAAGGCTTCCGGCATGGAAAAATTCCCGCTTCCATATGTGCTGACCAACTGCCATAACTCTCTGTGCGCGGTGGGCGGTACGATCAATGAGGACGACCATGTGTTCGGCCTTACTGCGGCGAAGCATTACGGCGGTATTTTTGTTCCGCCGCATATTGCGGTCATCCACCAGTACATGAGAGAGATGATGGCGGGGTGCGGCCGGATGATTCTGGGTTCTGACAGCCACACCCGATATGGCGCGCTTGGCACCATGGCGATCGGAGAAGGCGGCGGCGAGCTGGTAAAACAACTGCTCTGCGACACCTACGATATCGCGTATCCCGGCGTGGTAGCGGTATATCTGGAGGGAAAGCCGGCGCCGGGCGTCGGGCCGCATGATGTGGCTCTGGCGATCGTGGGCGCGGTATTCAAGAGCGGATATGTGAAAAATAAAGTGATGGAATTTGTAGGTCCCGGCGTGGCATCCATGGATACGGATTATCGCAACGGCGTGGATGTCATGACGACAGAGACAACCTGCCTTTCTTCTATCTGGAGAACGGATGAAGATACGAAGGCCTATCTGGCGCTGCATAAAAGAGCGGATGCTTATCGGGAGCTGAATCCGGCCGCCATTGCTTACTATGACGGCGTAGTGAAGGTGGACTTAAGCGCCATCAAACCGATGATTGCGCTGCCGTTCCATCCGAGCAATACCTATACGATTGATGAGATGAATGCCAACCTGGGCGATATTCTGCGGTCTGTGGAGGTCGAGGCGGAGAAGATCGGCGGAAAGAAGGCCGGCAGCTTTTCTCTGACTGACAAGATCAAAGACGGTGCGCTCTGGGTCGATCAGGGCGTGATTGCAGGCTGCGCGGGCGGCAACTATACGAATGTGATGGAAGCTGCCCATATTCTGAGAGGGAGAAGCTGCGGCAGCAACATTTTCTCACTGGCCGTTTATCCTTCTTCTCAGCCGGTATTCATTGATCTGGTGAGAAAGGGAGCCGTTTCGGATCTGATGGCGGCGGGCGCTGTTGTGAAGACGGCATTCTGCGGCCCGTGCTTCGGCGCAGGCGATACTCCGTCGAATCATGCTCTCAGCATCCGTCATACGACCAGGAACTTCCCGAACCGGGAAGGCTCCAAACCGGGAGCAGGTCAGATGTCGGCAGTCGCCCTGATGGACGCGCGATCCATTGCGGCTACCGCAGCGAATGGAGGCAGGCTGACGGCAGCTACCGAGATGGTGGACGATTACATGGTCCCGGCTTACGAATTTGATGATACGGTTTATGTGAATCGCGTATATCAGGGATTTGGCAATGCCATAAAGGAAGAGAGCGTGGTCTGCGGCCCGAATATCAAGGACTGGCCGTCCATGAGTGCGTTGGCGGATAATATTCTTCTGAAGGTCTGCTCTAAAATCATGGATGATGTTACCACGACGGACGAGCTGATTCCGTCGGGCGAGACTTCTTCTTACCGTTCCAATCCGCTGGGACTGGCAGAGTTTACCTTGTCCAGAAGAGATCCGGCATATGTGGGCAGGGCAAAGCTGGTGAATCAGGTTGAAAAGGCGAGAGCGGCCGGTGAAGCGCCCGCTGATCCTGAGTGGAAACAGGTGTTTGACCGGATTCGCGCAATTCCCGGACAGGAGGGGGTGAAGGAGACGCAGATCGGGATCGGAAGCATGATTTACGCGGTAAAGCCGGGGGACGGTTCCGCAAGGGAACAGGCTGCAAGCTGCCAGAGAGTTCTGGGGGGACTGGCCAATATCGCAAAGGAGTATGCGACCAAACGATATCGTTCCAATGTAATAAACTGGGGCATGCTGCCGTTTTTGATGGATGAGGAGCCGCAGTTTGAGGTGGATGATTACATCTATGTGCCGGGGATCCGCGCAGCGCTTGACGGAACTATGGAGCATATTCCGGCTTATGTGATCCGAGGAGGCGCGGTGAGCGGGATTGAGCTGCACATCGCCGATATGACAAAGGAAGAAAAGGAGATCGTGAAGGCCGGATGTCTGATCAACTATAATCGAAACCGTAACAGTCCTGCGTAGGGCTTTGCGCTTGCCGCCAAAGTATTCGCTTTTGCCTCGGTCGCGGGCGGGGGATTCGCTTTTGTTCGGTCGCCGGCGACCGAACAAAAGCGAAAACTGTGGCCGTGGCTGAACTGTTCCCTTTTTTCTTGCAAAAACCCCTCCGTAATGATATAATACTCTGACAATAATCCGCGCATGAGATCACAGGCGCACCGGAGATGGAGGGCTTTTTGATATGGAAAAGGAAAACAAAAATTTTATCGAGCAGGAGATCGATAAGGATCTGGCGGAGGACGTTTATGACCATGTGCAGACCCGGTTCCCGCCGGAGCCGAACGGATACCTGCATATCGGACATGCCAAGTCAATCCTTTTAAACTATGGTCTGGCCCGGAAGTACGGCGGTAAATTTAACCTGCGGTTTGACGATACCAATCCGACCAGGGAAAAGACAGAGTTTGTCGAGTCGATTATCGCCGATGTAAAGTGGCTGGGGGCGGATTTTGAGGACAGGCTGTTTTTTGCTTCCAATTATTTCCAGCAGATGTACGAGTGCGCCGTGCTGCTCATCAAGAAGGGAAAGGCCTTCGTCTGTGACCTTTCCGCGGAGGAAATCCGTCAGTATCGCGGCGATTTCACCACTCCGGGCAAGGAGAGCCCATACCGTGACCGCAGCATTGAGGAGAATTTAAGGCTGTTTGAGGAGATGAAAGAGGGGAAATACCAGGATGGCGAGAAGGTGCTCCGGGCGAGGATCGATATGGCTTCCCCGAATATCAATATGAGAGATCCCGTCATCTACCGCGTGGCGCATATGAGCCATCACAACACAGGCGATGACTGGTGCATTTACCCGATGTACGATTTCGCGCATCCGATCGAGGACGCCATCGAGCACGTTACCCACTCAATCTGTACGCTCGAGTTTGAGGATCACCGCCCGCTGTATGACTGGGTGGTGCGGGAGTGCGAGTTTGAGAATCCGCCGCGTCAGATTGAGTTTGCAAAGCTGTACCTGACAAACGTCGTGACCGGCAAGCGCTATATCAAGAAGCTTGTGGAGGACGGGATTGTGGACGGCTGGGATGATCCGCGCCTCGTCTCGATCGCTGCGCTGCGCAGGCGCGGCTACACGCCGGAGTCCATCCGAATGTTTGTGGAAATGGTCGGCGTCGCGAAGGCGAACAGCTCCGTGGATTATGCGATGCTTGAATATTGTATCCGCGAAGACTTAAAGCTTAAAAAGGCACGCATGATGGCAATTTTAGACCCTGTGAAGCTCATAATCGACAACTACCCGGAGGGACAGACCGAGATGCTGGAGGTTCCGAATAATCTCGAGAACCCGGAGCTTGGCTCCCGCATGGTGCCTTTCGCAAGAGAGCTCTACATCGAGCGCGAGGACTTTATGGAGGAACCGCCGCGCAAGTATTTCCGCCTGTTCCCAGGCAATGAGGTGCGCCTGATGAGCGCCTATTTCGTGACATGCACCGGCTTTGAGAAGGATGAGAACGGGAATGTCACCGTGGTTCACGCGACGTACGACCCGGCGACAAAGAGCGGCTTGGGACTTTGCGAGCGGAAGGTAAAGGGGACGATCCACTGGGTTGCGGCAGAGACTGCAAAGAAGGTGGAATGCCGCCTGTACGAGAATATCGTGGACGAGGAAAAGGGCAAGTTAAATGAGGACGGCACCCTGAATCTGAATCCGAATTCCCTGACTGTGCTGAAAGACTGCTATGTGGAGCCTGCGCTTGTGCAGGCAGAGGCCTATGACAGCTTCCAGTTTGTGCGGAACGGATATTTCTGCGCGGACTGTAAGGACAGCAGACCCGGCGCTCCGGTATTTAACCGCATCGTGTCGCTAAAGAGCTCCTTTAAGATCGAAAAATGATGGAGATATTGATTCCTCTGGACAGCCGGTTAAAAAAACCGCTTTACGAGCAAATTTACGAGCATATCTGCCGCGAGATCCGTCTCGGGGGCCTGAAATCGGAGGAGCGCCTGCCGTCCACGCGTGTTTTGGCGGAGCATCTGAAGGTGAGTCGAAGCACGACGCAGATGGCGTATGACCAGCTTTTGGCGGAGGGCTACATTGAAGCGCGCCCCTGCAGGGGATATTTTGTCAGCCGGATGGACGAACTGGTGGAGACCGGGCCGGTGAGCGAGGCGCAGATGGAGACAGGCCCGTCGGAGCCGTCCGGCTTTCTGGTGGATTTTTCGCCGCGCGGGATCGATCTTGACAGCTTCCCGTACAATACCTGGCGGAAACTGAGCCGCAATACGCTCGTGGATGACAATAAAGAAATGTTTCATTCCGGCAACCATCAGGGGGAGCCGGGCTTACGCGAGGCGATCCGAAGCTATCTGCATTCGGCGCGCGGCGTCAACTGCGGCGCTGAGCAGATTATCATCGGCGCGGGGAGCGAGTACCTGCTTATGCTGCTCTCACAGATTCTGGGCGGCAGGCGGAAGATCGCCATGGAAAATCCCACCTACAAGCAGGCGTACCGCGTGTTTTGCAGCCTGGGCTATGAGGTGTGTCCGGTGGAGATGGACGGAAGCGGCATGAATCCGGCGCTGCTCCAAAAGAGCGGCGCGGACGTGGCGTATGTGATGCCGTCCCACCAGTTTCCGACGGGAATCGTCATGCCGGTGGGGCGCAGACAGGAGCTCCTTAAATGGGCGGCGTCCGGTGAGGAGCGCTATGTGATCGAGGATGATTACGACAGTGAGTTCCGCTATAAAGGAAAGCCGATCCCGGCGCTTCAGGGGATGGACCGCAGGGGCCGCGTCATTTACCTGGGCACATTTTCCAAATGTATCGCGCCGGCGATCCGGGTCAGCTATCTGGTGCTCCCCATGGAGCTTTTGCGGCGCTACCGGGAGAAATCGGGTTTTTACGCGTCTACCGTCTCGCGGATCGACCAGAATATCCTGTACCAGTTTCTGGCGCAGGGATATTTTGAGCGTCATTTGAACCGTATGCGGGCGATCTACAAGGCGAAGCATGATGCGCTTCTTGCGGCGATCGCGCCGCTTGAGGGGGAGTTTGAGATAAGGGGGGAGCTTGCGGGAATCCACATCCTGCTGACCGCTAAGCGGGGTCAGACGGAGGAAACGCTGATTCGTCTTGCGGAGGAAGCGGGCGTAAAGGTATATGGGCTCGGCGGCTACTACATTCACCCGGAGCGGGCTCAGCGCCCGGGCACAGTGGTGCTCGGCTACGCAAGCCTCAGCGAGGAGCAGATACGGCTGGGGGCGGAGCGTTTGATCGGCTGCTGGGTTTCATAGAACCTGTGTAACTGTTCAGTACCCTCACAGTTACAGGCAAAAATCCATGAAAATTGCCTCCGGCAATAGGATTTTTGCCTTCTTCCGCCACGTTTTCTTACGGTCAGCGCAGTAAATGCGCAGACCTGCTGAATAGTTATGAACCTGTTTTCTACAGATAAAAAGGACAGACGCGACCATGCGCCTGTCCTTTTTAAATGGAAAGATGTAATAGTTACGGATACATTATGACAAGGTGTCGTCCACGTCGTCGGAGATCGTGGTGGCGGTATCCCTGACGGTCTCTGCCGCGTATTCAGCCATATCTTTCGCTGTGTCCACGGCATCCGCAGCAGCGTCCGCGATATCCTCCGCGACATCCTCCGCAGCTTCCGGGAGAGCGTCGGAGAAGTCAGCCGTTTCCTCCGCGGCTGATTCTCTGATAGCGTTTACTTTGTTTAAGACGGTCTCCTTCGCCCCGCTTAAGACTTCTCTGGCGGTGTCCATGACATCTGATGCTTTCACCGCAGCGGCGGTGTCGGCAGCGCTGCCCACGGCCTCGCGGGTGGTGTCCGCGACGATGGCGGCGGCGTCCTTCATCACATTTTTGGCGGCTCCCGCCACATCCTTAGCGGCGTTTAACATATCGCCTGCCGCTACCAGGAACTCATCCTTGTCGGCGTGGAGAGACACATAATTGCGGCTCATGGTGCTGTCCGGCACGGGAGCCTCCTCCTCGTCCTCGAAATCATGGAAATCCTCATCTAACTCCCTGTTAAAAGACTGATATTTCTTCAGATAGGAAATTCCCGCTGCTGCCGCGCCGGCAACGGCTGCCAGTGTTATAAACTTACCGAATCCTTTTTTTGCCATAATACCTGCACTCCTTTTTCTTCGTTATGAATATCGTAGCACGAATGGGGGAAAAAGGAAAGGGGACAACTGTAAAAATTTTATAAAATTAGCACTCGACTATTGACAGTGCTAACAATACATGGTATAACTGGTATTGTAAATCAAAAGAGGGACACGTTACAGGTTCCATGAAAGAAAAAAAGAAAAATGCAAGGAGGAATCATCTATGAAATTAGTACCGTTATTTGACCGGGTTGTATTAAAGCAGCTTGTGGCGGAGGAGACGACCAAATCCGGTATCGTTCTGCCGGGCCAGGCGAAGGAGAAGCCGCAGCAGGCCGAGGTGATCGCGGTAGGCCCCGGCGGCGTGGTGGACGGAAAGGAAGTTACCATGCAGGTCAAGGTGGGCGACAAGGTAATCTACTCCAAGTATTCCGGGACTGACGTCGAGGTGGACGAGGAGAAGTTCGTTGTTGTTAAGCAGAATGATATTTTAGCTGTGATCGAGTAAAAATTGAACAGACTGGAGGAATGAAATTATGGCAAAGCAGATCAAGTATGGCGTAGAGGCGAGAAAAGCACTGGAGGCTGGCGTCAACCAGCTCGCGGATACCGTTCGTGTGACACTGGGACCGAAGGGAAGAAATGTTGTCCTGGACAAATCCTTCGGCGCTCCGCTGATCACGAATGACGGCGTGACCATCGCAAAGGAGATTGAGCTGGAGGACGCCTTTGAGAACATGGGCGCACAGCTTGTAAAGGAGGTTGCGACCAAGACGAATGACGTGGCGGGCGACGGCACTACCACCGCGACCGTTCTGGCGCAGGCGATGATCACCGAGGGCATGAAGAACCTCGCGGCAGGCGCGAACCCGATCGGTTTAAGAAAGGGCATGAAGAAGGCGACTGACGCGGCTGTGGAGGCCATCGCAAAGATGAGCCAGCCGATCGAGGGCAGAGACAGCATCGCGAGAGTGGCAGCGATTTCCGCGGCGGACGACGAGGTCGGCGAGATGGTTGCCGACGCGATGGAGAAGGTTTCCAACGACGGCGTTATCACCATCGAGGAATCCAAGACCATGAAGACCGAGCTTGATCTCGTAGAGGGCATGCAGTTCGACCGGGGCTATGTTTCCGCTTATATGTGCACCGATATGGATAAGATGGAGGCAAACCTTGACGACCCGTATATCCTGATCACCGACAAGAAGATTGCCAATATTCAGGAGATCCTTCCGATTCTCGAGCAGATCGTACAGTCCGGCTCCAAGCTGTTGATCATCGCCGAGGACATTGAGGGCGAGGCTCTTACCACCCTGATCGTCAACAAGTTAAGAGGCACCTTCACCGTAGTCGGCGTCAAGGCTCCGGGCTACGGCGACAGGAGAAAAGAGATGCTCAAGGATATCGCGATCCTGACGGGCGGCACAGTGATCTCCGAGGAGCTGGGGCTTGATTTAAAGGAGACCACCATGGATCAGCTCGGACGTGCGAAGTCCGTTAAGGTTCAGAAGGAGAATACGATCATCGTGGACGGCTGCGGCGACAAGAACGAGATTTCTGCCCGCATTGCACAGATTCGCGCGCAGATCGAGGAGACCACTTCCGAGTTTGACAAGGAAAAGCTCCAGGAGCGTCTGGCGAAGCTGGCAGGCGGTGTTGCCGTGATCCGCGTGGGCGCGGCGACAGAGACTGAGATGAAGGAAGCGAAAATGCGCATGGAGGATGCGCTGTCTGCGGCGAGAGCAGCCGTGGAGGAGGGCATCATAGCAGGCGGCGGTTCGGCTTATGTCCATGCGATCCAGAAGATCAAGCCGGAGGTTGAGGCGCTCGAGGGCGATGAGAAGACCGGCGGCAAGATCATTCTGAAAGCGCTGGAGTCCCCGCTGTACCATATTGCGGCGAACGCAGGTCTGGAAGGTTCCGTTATCATCAACAAGGTAAAGGAGGCTCCGATCGGCACCGGCTTCGATGCCTACAAGGAAGAGTATGTCGATATGATCAAGGCGGGTATCCTGGATCCGGCGAAGGTGACAAGGAGCGCCCTGCAGAATGCTACCAGTGTTGCGTCTACACTCTTGACAACCGAATCTGTTGTCGCTAATATTAAAGAAGAGACTCCGGCTATGCCGGCAGGCGGCGCAGGTATGGGCATGATGTAATGAGTGCAAGTGAGCCGGAGAAAGCTTGCTTTCTCCAGGCGAGCGACGAATTAGGATCACAAGCTTTGCTTGTGATATAATGAGTGCAAGCCATGCTGTATACGAGAACGCTTAAAAAGGACTGTCCGCCGTAGGCGGACAGTCCTTTTGTTTCATTGAAATACGAAAGGAGCCTGTTTTATGTACGATTCCTATGTAGAGTGCCTCGTTAAACGAAAGAGCCCGGCTTACGCCTATATTGTCACCGGCGCGCTCGCCATTCTCACTGCGGTTTTTATCGTTCTGTCGCTGACCGCGGGATTTCTGTCGCTGATCCTGATGCTTGCCTTTGGCTTTTTCACCTATCTGTCCTACCGCAACACCCATGTGGAATTTGAATATCTCTTCGTGGGAGGAGAGCTGTCTGTTGACAGGATCCTGGGGAAGGCAAAGCGTGTGAAGGCATATGAATGCACCATGGAGGAGATCCAGCTCATCGCGCCGTCGGATTCCCCCGCGCTAAACGATTACAGCGCTGCTTCTAAAACATTTGACTTTTCTTCCCGGGAGGAGGGAGCGAGGACTTACACTGTGGTCGTCCGGAAAAACGGAATCACGGAGAAGCTCATCCTTGAGCCGGACAGCAGGCTGATCCAGGGCTTTTGCCAGACCTCCCCGCGGAAGGTACTGCAGTAGAGCACCGCGCCCGCCGGGCGTTACGGACTCCACGCCGCAGGCGGAAGTGTTTGACAAGCGGGCGGAAATTTGTTAGACTTAATAATTAATAAGTAGCAGAATAGTCACTGAAAACGAGAGAAAGAGAGGAAAAATCGATGGGTACGATTATTGGTGACGGCATTACATTTGACGATGTACTTCTCGTGCCGGCATATTCCCAGCTTATCCCAAACCAGGTGGATCTAAGCACATATCTGACGAAAACGATCAGACTGAATATCCCGCTGATGAGCGCGGGCATGGACACCGTTACAGAGCACCGCATGGCGATCGCCATGGCGCGTCAGGGCGGCATCGGCATCATTCACAAAAATATGTCGATCGAGGAGCAGGCCGAAGAAGTAGACAAGGTAAAGCGTTCAGAGAATGGCGTTATCACGGACCCATTTTTTTTATCTCCCGAGCACACACTTAAGGATGCGAATGAACTGATGGGGAAATACCGGATTTCCGGCGTACCGATCACGGAGGGGCGCAGGCTGGTGGGCATTATCACGAACCGCGACTTGAAATTCGAGGAGGACTTCTCAAGGAAGATCAAGGAGTGCATGACCTCCGAGAATCTGGTGACGGCAAAAGAGGGCATCACTCTGACGGAGGCGAAAAAGATTCTCGCGAAAGCGCGGGTGGAGAAGCTTCCGATCGTGGACGACGATTTCAACTTAAAGGGCCTGATCACGATCAAGGATATCGAGAAACAGATCCGCTATCCGCTGTCCGCCAAGGACGCACAGGGACGTCTTTTGTGCGGCGCAGCCGTGGGGATCACCGCGAATGTTTTAGAGCGCGTGGAGGCGCTGGTGGCCGCCCATGTGGACGTGGTGGTCTTAGATTCCGCACACGGACATTCCGAGAATGTACTCCGCTGTGTGAGAATGATCAAGGAGAAATATCCCGAGCTTCCGGTCATCGCCGGCAATGTGGCGACCGGGGAGGCGACGAAGGCGCTGATCGAGGCAGGCGCCGACGCGGTAAAGGTCGGCATCGGCCCCGGCTCTATCTGTACGACGCGCGTGGTTGCCGGTATCGGCGTGCCGCAGATCACGGCGGTCATGGACTGCTACGCCGTGGCAAAGGAGTACGGGATTCCGATCATTGCGGACGGCGGCATCAAGTACTCCGGGGACATCACCAAGGCGATCGCCGCGGGCGGGAATGTCTGCATGATGGGCAGCATGTTTGCGGGCTGCGATGAGAGCCCCGGCACCTTTGAATTGTATCAGGGAAGAAAGTACAAGGTCTACCGCGGCATGGGTTCCATCGCCGCCATGGAGAACGGCAGCAAGGACCGCTATTTCCAGGCAGACGCGAAGAAGCTGGTGCCGGAGGGCGTCGAGGGCCGGGTGGCGTACAAGGGGATGGTGGAGGACACCGTCTTCCAGATGCTCGGCGGCCTGCGCTCCGGGATGGGATACTGCGGGGCGAAGGATATCCCGACGCTGCAGGAGACCGGACGATTCATAAAGATTTCCGCAGCCTCCTTAAAGGAGAGCCATCCGCATGATATCCACATCACCAAGGAAGCTCCGAATTACAGTGTAAATGAATAAGAAAGTATAGCGCGGAAGCGATAATTATGGTAAACTGAATTATATAACCATAAACAAAGCTGAGGACGGACGTATGCTGAACGAAGATAGGATAAAACTAATGACAAGCATTGCCAGTTTTGAGAAGCGGGAGGGGAAGCGGATTGCCCCGGCAAGCCGCTATTTTCAGAGCGATTATATCAGCAGCCGGATGCTGCGCTCCTTCTTCTCCTTTACGTTTTGCTATGCTTTGTGTATGTTTATCTGGGTTTTGTACAACATGGAACGCCTTTTGGGCGCTATAAACCTGGGCGGTCTGGCAGGTACCTTAAGGACTGCCGGCATCCTGTATATGGCAGGACTCGTGATTTATCTGAGCATCACCTATGTTGTCTACCGGAAGCGCTACGAATGCGCCAGGCGCGGCATGAAGATATATGTGGCGAAATTAAAACGTCTGGAGAAACGGTATGAATATCAGAGCCGGACGAAAGAAGTAGTGAAGGAGGGCCCGCTATGATGATGTTTCTCGTTCTTAAGGAACGTCTGAAATCATTTTACGGGAAGTATACGACGGCTGCGAACGGGATCGTCAAGTTTGTATTCAGTTTCACCGCCATTGTGCTGATGGGGAATAATATCGGTTTTATGACGAAGCTTACAGGCCCCGTCGCGGCGGTGTTTCTGTCGCTTACCTGCGCCTTTCTCCCCTACGGCGCGATCAGCTTTCTGCTGGGAATCGTGATGCTGGTGCACATTTATACGGTCTCCATGGAGACTGCGCTGATAACGGCGGTGTTTCTGATCATCGTGGCGCTCCTGTACTACGGCTTCCAGCCGGGCGACAGCTTCTGGCTTGTGCTGACGCCCATGGCGTTTTTCCTTAAGGTTCCGTTTGTAATCCCGCTTCTTGCGGGGCTTTCGGGGGGCTTCACGGTGGCGATTCCGCTGTGCTGCGGCGTGGCGGTCTACTATATCCTGCAGTATGTGAAGCAGAATGCGGGGGTGCTGACCAACGACGCTTCCGTGGACATTACCCAGAAGTTCGTCCAGATCATCCGGGCGATCGTCACAAATCGGGCGATGGCGGTGATGATCGTGGCCTTTGTGGTGGGAATCCTTGTAGTCTATCTGCTGCGGACTCAGGCGTTAGATTATTCCTGGTCGGTCGCGTCGATCGTGGGAGTCGTCGCGCAGCTCGCGGTAGTGTTTGCCGGGGATTACCTGTTTGACGTGTCCATGCCAATCCTGGAGCTGCTCACAGGCGCGCTTTTCTCCCTTCTGATCGCGGCTGCCTATCAGTTCTTTGTCTTTGCGGTGGACTACACCCGGACGGAATACACGCAGTTTGAAGACGACGACTATGTCTATTATGTGAAAGCGGTGCCGAAGGTGTCGGTATCCAGACCAGATGTGCGCGTCCAGCACATCAACAATCCGGCGAGAGGCCGCCGCGGGCGCTGATAAAGGCGCGGTGCGGATTACCAAGATACACGGTAGCTGCGAAGACATATAGCAGCTGCGAAACAGGAAAGAGAGGCTTTGTTATGGCGGGCATCTTCCAGGAGCTGGGATCGGTATTTCAGGGGATATATTCCTGGCTTACCTTTCTACCCAGGATTGGGATTTCAAACATTATAGAGATTATCATACTGACCATCCTGGTTTATTTTGCCCTGCTGTGGATCAAGAGCACCAGAGCGTGGTATCTGCTCCGCGGAATCGCCATGATCCTGATATTTGCGATCATGGCGGCAATCTTTCGGTGGGATACGATCCTATGGATCCTGGGAAAGACGGGCGGAATCGCGGTGACTGCGCTGGTGATCATCTTCCAGCCGGAGTTGAGGAGGGCGCTTGAGCAGCTCGGGAGCGGAAATCTGATCTCCAATCTGATCTCCTTTGACGACGGCAAGGAGAGCCGGGCGTTTTCCGAGCGCACGGTCAATGAGATCGTGAAGGCGACCTTTGAGATGGCGAAGGTGAAGACCGGGGCCCTGATCGTGATCGAGCGCAATGTGCCGCTTAAGGAGATTGAGCGGACAGGCATTGAGATCAACGGAGTGGTGAGCAGCCAGCTTCTGATCAATATTTTTGAGCACAATACCCCGCTCCACGACGGCGCCGTCATCATTCGCGGGAACCGGGTGACGGCGGCAACCTGTTATCTTCCGCTCTCGGACAATATGAGGATCAGCAAGGAGCTCGGAACCAGGCACCGCGCCGCGGTGGGCATCAGTGAGGTGACAGACAGCCTTACCATCGTCGTGTCCGAGGAGACCGGACGGGTATCTCTGGTTGAGGACGGCAGTATCCGCAGGATAAGCGACGCGGAAAGCCTGAGAAGAGGACTTGCCGCCATGGAGAGGCCGGAGGCTGTGGGGGCGAACCTGTTTAAGATTTGGAAGGGAAAACGGAAGAATGAAAGAGAAGCTGTTAAATAATCTGGGGCTGAAGATTCTCTCTCTCTTTTTGGCATTTTTTGTATGGCTGGTGGTAGTGAATCTGTCGAATCCTATAAAAAGCGCCACCAAGGAAGTGCCGTTGGATATCATCAATGAGCAGGTGCTGACGGCCGCGGGGCGGGCCTACGAGATCATCGGGAAGAATACGGTGACGGTTCATTTTGACGTCCACACGAAGGATGAGTACAGGGTTCGTTCCACAGATTTCCGCGCGTATGTGGATCTGGCGGAGCTCTACGATGTGACAGGCTCCGTGCCGGTCAAGGTGGAGGTCTTAAATAACAAGGATCTGGTCTATAACGAGGAGGCAAAGCCGGGCGTGATCCGGGTGGAGACCGAGGAGCTGCAGGCAAAGCCCTTCGATCTGGCAGTCAGCACAGTCGGGCAGGCGGCGGACGGCTATGATGTCGGCGATATCATCCTGACCCCGACGAAGGTGACGGTCAACGGGCCGGTCTCCGAGGTAGGTCTCATCAGCTACGCGGGCGTCGAGATCGATGTGACAGGGGAAGCGGCAAATTCCCAGGGCGCTGCTCTGCCGGTATTCTACGACGCCAACGGAAACCGTCTTCAGGTCAGCGACAGGATTACGGTTACTCCGTCAACGATTCAGTATGATGTGACGATCAGCAAGGTAAGGAGAGTGCCGCTCGATTTTGACGTGACAGGGACGGCCGCCGCGGGCTACCGGTATACAGGTGTGGAATGCAGGATCAGGGAGATATCCGTGGCGGGAGCCAAGAGCACTCTGGCGGGCATTAACAAGATAACGATTCCCTCGTCGGAGCTTGATATCACCGGGGCGACGGAGGATAAGGTCGTCACGGTGGATCTGCGAAGCTATCTGCCGGAGGGCGTGTGGATCACCGGTATGGAGAGCCCGATGGTGGACATCCTGATGAATGTGGAAAAGCTGGAGACGCGGACGTTTGAGCTTAAGGAGACGGATATCCGCCAGGAAAATGGCAGCGCGGATTACAGTTACCGGATCGAGCCGAACAGGATCGAAGTGGCGCTCACTGGGCTCGCTGACGATCTGGACGCGCTGAAGGCGTCCGACCTCGGTGCATCGCTTGACTTGTCAGGATTGGAGCCGGGAAAGCACACGGGAAGTCTGAAATTTTTGGACAGCGAGGTGTACACGATTGTCTCTTACTCCGATGTTACCGTAGATGTCGCGGAGTCGGAGCCGGGGCCAGGTCAGGAAAGCGAGACCGCCGCAGCGCAGGAGAGCGCGCAGGCAAATTCCGCGGCGGAGACCTTAAAGGAAACCGGGGGCTCGCTTCCCGAGTGATTTCCATAAATAAATTTATAAGGAGGAGTGTATCATGTATAAGGGAACAAGTGCTTCTGCCGGTATCGGTATCGGAAAAGCCGTGATCGTGGAGGAGGCAGAGCTTGTAATAAAAAGGGAGGGCGTCGCGGATGCGGCGGCAGAGACAGAGCGCTTTAAGGGGGCGCTTGAAAAGACGATTCAGGATACGGAGTCGCTCGCGGCAGATCTCGCGACCAGAGTGGGGGAGAAGGAAGCGGAGATCATGCAGGGCCATATGATGCTTTTGATGGATCCGATGCTGACCGGCGAGATCGAAGCCACCATTTCCAATGAGAAAATCTGCAGCGAGTATGCTATTGAGCAGGTCTGCAATACGTATGCCGATATGTTTGCGTCCATGGATGATGAGCTCATGCAGCAACGGGCGACGGATATGCGGGATATCAAGACCAGGATGCAGAGAGTCCTCATGGGCGTTGCATCTGTGGATATCGCCGCGCTTCCGGCAGGAAGCATCCTTGTGGCAAAGGATCTGACTCCGTCCATGACGGCGGGTATCAATCCGGCCAACGTGGTAGGCATCGTGACCGAGCTGGGCGGAAAAACCTCACACAGTGCGATTCTCGCCCGTGCCCTGGAGATTCCGGCAGTCGTTGCGGTGGCGAATTTCATCGGCAATGTAAAGGATGGAGATACCGTCATTTTAGACGGTTCGGAGGGCGTTGTGCTTGTCAATCCCGAGAAGCAGGCTGCCGATGAGTACGCGGCGAAGAGGGCGGCTTACCTAAAGGAAAAGAAGGAGTTGGAGCAGTACATCGGGAAGCCCACGGTGACGAGGGACGGCGTGCATATAGAGCTGGTTGCCAACATCGGTAAGCCGGAGGATGTGGAGAAAGTCCTCAAGTATGACGGCGAGGGCATCGGTCTGTTCAGGACGGAATTCTTGTTTATGGACCGCACCTCAATGCCGACGGAGGATGAGCAGTTTGAGGCGTATAAGAAGGTGGCGGAGGCATTAAAGGGCAAGCCGGTGATCATCCGCACTCTGGATATCGGCGGCGACAAGGAAATCCCGTACATGGGTCTTAAGAAGGATGAAAACCCGTTCCTCGGCTACCGCGCGATCCGTTTTTGCCTTGACAGGAAAGAGGATGTGTACAAGCCGCAGCTGCGCGCGCTTCTGCGCGCGAGCGCGTTCGGAAACATTAAGATCATGGTGCCGATGGTGACCTGCATCGAGGAGCTGCGCGCGGCGAAGGCACTGATCAAGGAGCTTATGGGCGAGCTCGACGCGAAGGGCATCGCCTACAACAAGGACATTGAGGTCGGCATCATGGTTGAGACCGCGGCTGCCTCCCTGATGGCGGATGTATTCGCGAAGGAGGCGGCATTCTTCAGCATCGGAACAAACGATCTGACCCAGTACACCATGTCCGTGGACCGCGGGAATGATAAGGTGTCTTATCTGTATTCCCCGCTGAATCCGGCGGTGCTGCGCAGCATCAAACGGATCATTACCTGCGGGCGTGAGGCCGGCATCACGGTCGGCATGTGCGGTGAGGCGGCGAGCGACCCGCTGATGATCCCGCTGCTTCTGGCATTCGGCTTAAATGAGTTCAGCATGAGCGCGTCGGCGCTCTTACAGTCGAGAAAGCTTATCACCAACTACAGTACCGGGGAGCTCCAGGCGGTTGCGGATAAGGCGATGAGCTTTGCTACCGAAAAAGAGGTAGAGGATTACATGAGAGCATTTGTGGGATAAGGAGATTTTGGCTGCCGTTTGCGAAAGCGGCAGCCATTTCGGAAAATGACGAAAGACAGGGTGGAAAGCACATGGCGATTTATTTGATTTGTTATCTGGCAAGCTTTTTTTTGGCGAGAGCAGGTTACTACGGGCTGTCGGGCGCGGCGCTTCTGATCGCGGCGGTCTGGCTGTATGCCCTCGATTACCGGAAATCCGGAAATTTAATTCACCTGCGCGGCCTGTTTTCCCTGTTCTGGGTAGGGGGACAGGGGCTTGCCTGCTTAAAGCTCAGCAGGCTTCAAGGCGATTGGGCGCTTATGACATGGATCTGTCTGGCGTTAGCATTCCTGGGCTTCTGGCTCGTATTTGAGGCGCTCACCAGGCTGTACGGCTCCGGGCATGACAACTATGGCAGATGGAGAAGCTTTTCCGGCGATCCGGCGCCTGTTTTCCACATGATCTGTGTGCTCACGATCGTGTCCATCGTCTGCTTTGCGATTGAGGCGGTCACGCTCGGCTATGTGCCGCTTCTCATAAAGGGCGTGCCGCACGCCTACTCGGAGTTTCACTTGACGGGCGTCCATTACCTGACCGTTTCGTGCGTTCTGGTGCCGTCGCTTACCGTGCTGTACTTTCATATGGCGCGCGGGCGTGAGAGCGGCCGGACGGCGGGGCTCGTGATCGCCATGACGATCTTATCGCTCTTGATACCGATCCTCTGCGTGTCCAGGTTCCAGTTTGTCTTTGCGGTGCTGCTTGCCGCATTTACTTACATTTCCCTGCAAAAGAGCTTTCATCCGCTGTACCTTGTGGGGCTTGTTGTGATCCTGGTGCCTGTATACCTGATCCTGACTGTGGCGCGAAGCCATGATGTGGAGTACTTAAACGGTATTTTTGAGATGAAGCGCGCGGCGACGCCGATCTTTATCAGCCAGCCGTACATCTATATTGCAAACAATTACGACAATTTTAACTGTATGGTGGAGGCGCTCCCGGAACACAGCTTCGGCCTTAGAAGCCTGTTTCCGCTCTGGGCGCTCACAGGACTCAAATTCGTTTTCCCGCAGCTCATCAATTTCCCGATCTATGTGGATAAGAAGGAGCTGACTACGCTGACGCTGTTCTACGACGCATACTATGATTTCGGCTGGGCGGGGGTGCTCATCTTTTCCTGCCTGCTTGGCTTTGTGGCGTATCTTCTGGTGGTGAAGCTTCGGGAGATGAGAAATCCCATGGGGTATCTTCTGTATGCTCAGATGGGTGTGTATCTGATGCTGTCGTTTTTTACCACCTGGTTTTCCAACACGACGGTCTGGTTTTACCTGATCCTCACGGGGCTTATGGCATGGTACTACAGCTTCCGTACCCGGCGCCGTTAGCCTCACAAAAAGGAGGAATTTTGCATGATTTCCGAAAAAATGAAGCCGCTCGTACAGAATAATTCGGTGATCCGCGTGATGTTCGAGGAGGGAAAGCGCCTTGCCGCGATTTACGGGGCGGATAATGTCTATGATTTCAGTCTGGGAAATCCCAATGTGCCTGCGCCGAAGGAGGTGGAGGAGTCCATACTTGAGACGTTAAAGGAGGAGAACTCCACCTTTGTCCACGGATATATGAATAATGCTGGCTATGAGGATGTGCGGGAGACTGTTGCCCGGTCTTTAAACCGGCGGTTCGGCACGTCATTTGATCAGGGGAATATCCTGATGACCGTGGGAGCGGCGAGCGGCCTGAACGTGATCCTGAAGACGATCTTAAATCCTAAGGACGAGGTGATCGTCTTTGCGCCGTATTTTGTGGAGTATGGAAATTACGTCCGGGGCTATGACGGGGAGCTGGTGGTAGTTTCCCCGAACACGGTTGATTTCCAGCCGAACCTCAACGAGTTTGCGGGGAAGATCACTGCCCGGACGAAGGCGGTGATCATCAATACGCCGAACAATCCTACGGGAGTTGTGTACTCGGACGCGACGCTCAGCCGTCTGGGACAGATTCTTCGCGAGAAGGAGGCGGAGTTTTGCACGGATATCGTCCTGATCTCTGACGAGCCTTACAGGGAGCTCGCCTACGACGGGGCGGAGGTTCCCTATGTGACAAAGTATTACGATAACACGGTGGTCTGCTATTCTTACAGCAAATCCCTGTCCCTGCCCGGCGAGCGCATCGGCTATCTGGTGATCCCCGATGAGATGAAGGACGCAAAGGAAGTATTTGCCGCGGCGGCCATTGCCAACCGCGTGCTGGGGAGCGTCAACGCGCCGTCCCTGATGCAGCGGGTGATCAAGCGCTGCATTGAGAAGGGCGCGGCGGTAAACTTAAAAGCCTACGACAGAAACCGCAATCTGCTCTACGACAGCTTAAGAGAATACGGCTTTGAATGTATCAGGCCGGAGGGCGCCTTTTACCTGTTTATGAAGACGCCGATCGCGGACGATAAGGCATTTTGCGCCCAGGCGCAAAAATATAACCTGCTCTTTGTCCCGGGGAGCTCTTTCGCGTGTCCGGGCTATGTGCGGATCGCGTACTGCGTCTCCTATGAGCAGATCGAGCGGTCGCTGCCCGCGTTTCGCGCGCTGGCAAATTTCTATTTACTGTGAAAGTCCCGTCCAGCGGCTGTGTGGAGCGGCATGCTCGCATGGCGAGACCCAAAAGCATTGGACTTTCGTACTTTCATAGAATATGGTAACAAGAGGGTGATGGCGTGGAAAACAAAAAAAGGTATGTTGCGATTCTTTTGAATATTCTGATCCCGGTTGCGGAAATTTTGCTCGTATGCCTTCTGGGACCGAAGCTGCTTAAGTTCTTCATGCCGTTTGTCATCGGCTGGATCATCGCCATGATCGCAAATCCTCTGGTGCGGTTTCTGGAAAGCCGTCTGCGGATCGTGCGCAGGCACAGTTCGGCGTTGATCGTAGTCCTAGTGCTTGCGGCTGTGATCGGGCTGGGGTATTTTCTCATATCCCGCCTGCTCTGGCAGGCATTTGAGCTGGCGAAGGATCTGCCGGATCTGTATGTGGCGGCATCGGAGGAACTGCGTGAGATATCCGCGCGTTTTGACGACGTATTCCGTATGCTTCCTGTGAGCGTGCAGGACGCCTGGAACAATCTCGCGGGGAATGTGGGGCAGAGCATGAGCGTTTTGGTGCAGAAGATTGCCTCGCCGACAGTCGAGATAGCGGGAAATGTGGCGAAGAGCATCCCGAAGATTCTGGTGAATGTGATCGTGACGATACTGTCCTCCTACTTTTTTATCGCGGAGCGCGATAAGATCATCGAGTTCTGGCGGCGGTATATTCCGGATGGAGGGAGCAGGTATTACCGTTATCTGAAAGGCGATATGAAGCGGCTGGTAGGCGGCTACTTTCTGGCGCAGTTTAAGATCATGTTTGTGGTGGCGGCGATTCTCTTAGCGGGATTCTTTATCCTGGGGATCAAATATTCCTTTTTGCTGGCGCTGCTCGTGGCAATCCTTGACTTTCTGCCGTTGTTTGGAACCGGGACGGTGCTGATCCCCTGGGCGGTGGTGAAGCTCCTCGTGGGTGAGTATCCGATGGCGGTCGGCCTTATCCTCCTGTATGTGCTGACCCAGGTGGTGCGTCAGGTGATCCAGCCGAAGATCGTCGGGGACTCGATGGGGCTTCCTCCGCTTATGACCCTGTTCTTTTTGTATCTGGGATTTAAGCTTCACGGGATTTCCGGCATGATTCTGGCAGTTCCGATCGGGATCCTCGTGATCGATCTTTTCCGGTACGGGGCGTTTGATCCCATGATTGAGAGCGTAAAGCTTTTGGGCGAAGAAATCGCAAAGCTGCGGCATGTAAAATAGCCGCAGCTTTTACTGTATGACGGGCATGCCGTCAGTCCTCGTCCTTTTCTTTGTCTTTTACAGGCCTTTTAAAGAATTTTACGAGCCTTTTTAAAATAATCTTTATGACCACGAAGAGGATTCCGGTTATCACCGCGAATACCGCCAGCGCCGGAAGGTTGGAGAAGAACCATACAAACACATTCACGGCAGCGTCGCGGATGTCTGTGATGCTGCGGCTGAATCCTTTTTGAATGCGGACGAAAACGGAGTCCGGCTGGGTGGGCGTGAACACCTGCACCTCGTTTATATTGAAATGTACGGTACTGTAATCCACCTGGTTATCGTAGGTGCGAAGCTGCGACTCCATCGACTCAAGCTGGTAGCGGATCTCCGACAGGCGGGTCTCCAGAGCAATGACGGATTCGATGGAATCCGCCTTCGCGAGCAGATCCCAGAGCCGCTCCTGCTCGACGTTCAGCGTCTTTTTACGGCTCTCGATATCGGCGTAGTTAAGCGTCACATCCTCGGTGCTCTCGGACTTTTCCGTGATATTCCCATGAGAGCCCACTTCCGCGACAAAGCTGTCCAGCTTATCGGAAGGAATCCGGGCGGTTATGTACGCATAGCGGCGTTTTCCCGGGGAGGAGGAAATGCTGCTTCCTGAAATGTCGGACTGCTCCATGTACCCGCCGGCCTCATTCACAACGCGGGTAAGCGTGTCAAGCAGGGCGTCAAACTCTGTCGTCTCAAGGCTTAAGTTTACGGTGCGGATCAGCTTTCGCGCAGTCTGAAGCGTCTGAAGCGGCTGAACCGCGCCAAGGGCGCCTGACGATATGCCTTCGTCGGCGTCAATGCCATCGGCGGCATTGATACTTGCCGTCTTCTCAAGATACTGCGGCGCTGCGGCCTCCGTGATTTCTGCCACGGCTGTCTCTGCCACATAGGCATTGTAGGCGCCGGAAGCCTCCCCGGGGCTGCTGAACGCGGCGGTCGCGCCCGCGACTATGGCGATGGAGAGCGCCAGCGACGCCGCCGAGAGAAGCCGCGATTGGTTTTGGGTTTTCATACTATACCTCCTTGCTTTTTCACAGTATAGCACAGAAGGAGGAGATATGTCTAATATTATGATGAAGATTAAAAGCTTCTGAAAGCTTTCGATCGTGAGACAGAGCGAAGTGCTGAATTTTGACGAAATACGCTTGTATAGTCAACCCAAATTAGGTATAATATTCACGAAAGCAATGAGCAGTGCGAAAAAAGACGAATACGAAGCGGCGTTGTGCTTGCACAAAAGCAGATTCGTATTTGGATTTTTTCATAGGGCGAAGCCCGTGAGCGAGCGAAACCGAAGGTTTGGCGA
>SFNH01000120.1 GCA_004554205.1 Clostridium sp. | reverse complement strand
AGGACTGCCGTGTAGCCCGGATTCTGCTCTGCGTTTATGAGCCCGTCCGTGTAGCTGTAAAGCGCCGTGTTCGCCGTGACGGCATCGCGGGGATCCTTCTTTAACGGGTCGGTCTTATGGAGCGCTTTCGTGTAGACCGTCTCTACAAGCGCCGGGAACTTGCGCTTTGCGGCAAGAAGCCCCGCATCATTCCCCGCATACTCCTCCCCGTTTTTATCCTGCCATGTGACCGCGCCGCTCTCGTCGCGGTAGAGGCGCTCAAGGTTCGATCTAAGGTAGGTCTTAAACCGGAAGCCCGGCATCTTATCCGCAGCTTTTGTCCCGTCAAAGCCGCCGAACATCCGCGTCCACCAGTCCTCATGCACCGCGGCATAGGAGCTCGTGTTGTTGTACGACTTTTCGTCGATCTTCTTTGTGACCTTGACCTTCTGCCTGATGGGGCGCTCCTCAAGCGTCAGAGGACTCTCTGCGGTGTTCCCGTCCTCAGACATGGCATACCCCCCATTATAGATCAGCTTCTGATTGCGGATATAGGTCTTATCACGGTCAAAATCGCTGCACGCAAAGGCGCCCACGCCCGCGCCCTGCACTCTGACGAGATACTCTGCCAGGGAGAGCGTATCGCCCGCTTTGATCTCCCATGCGTTATTGTTTCCAAGTTTTTTGCTGTCCTCTTCCGTCACGGTCCTTGTCGCACCGTCAAAGGCAATCGTGAAGGAAGCGCTCTTTACGCCGGTGAGGTCCGTATCCCTCGTACCCACATGGAGCGTGTACTGCCCGGAAGCCCTGTCATAGACCGCATAGGTGCTTCCCACCCGGTCAGCCACTTCCTCACGCGAGGCTACGAGCGGGATCCTTGATGCGTTCACGCTGCTCTCCTCCACAGTCTTTTCCTCGTAATCATACACATACGTCTTCCTGGCGACCGGAGCATGACCGATCCATTCACCGGCAATGCCCTCGTACCAGTAATCATAGAGCACATCCCCGGCATTGTACTTCAGATACCGGTCATACTCATTTTCAAAGCGCATCCTGTCTACCGGGAGCCCCTCATCATTGATCTCAAAATCCGGGACGAGCTGCACAGAATACCGGCTGCTCCCCGCAGTGACCTGCGTCGCCACTGCCGCGCTGCCTGTGTACTTGCGCACCACATACCGGCCCGTCACATCATTCGGTTTTACGAGATACACCGCCTGAATGTCCCCGTTTTCGTCCTTCTCATACAGTGCGTCCTTTCCGGGACTCATCCCGATCGCAAGGGTCACTCTGCAGGTATCTCCCTCCGCCGTGATGTCCTGTATGCCCGCATAGGTGAATACACGGTTTGCCGCCAGATGATCAAGGAGCGCATCGATCAGGGACGCGTTCGTTCCCACGCCCGTTACCTCGACCGTCACCTCCGGCGCACCGTACCCGCCGGACGCGGGCTCATCATACACCGGGGATGTGGGGCCTGAATAGCTGCTCCCGTCCTTTGGCGTCTCACCGCCCATCTGGCGCACCATCTGCTCAAACTCATATTTCACATAGTTTTTGTTCTCCTGCGTATCCTCGTAAGCCGCCCCATACCGTGCTGTATCGGAGACAGCCGCCGTCACCGAAGTATCGAGCGTCTTCGCCGGGTACGCATAGCCCGTATACGGCACCGGCATTGTCGGCTGTGCGTCTTTATCAACGATCGGGCTGCCGTCAATGTCCCTCTTTAAGACGCCATCCGAATCCGCCGTCTGGTAGAGCGGCTCTTCCGTCGCGTCCGCCCAGTGCCCGTTTACCGGCACGAGGACCGTCACGGGCGTGATCCTTACATTGTCATAGAAGATGTCCGCACCCTCCGGGATCCCGTCGATCACGACGTCATAGCCCTGCGCCGCGTTGTTGGAAGCGGTCTCAAAGTACATCAGGTTCGCCTTATTCCCATACGTCTCATTTGCCTCCGGGAAGGTAGTGGCATATTCTAACTTCTGTTTGACCCATGCCTTACCCACAGGATGGGAAAGGGCATCCGCCGTCATGCCGTAGCTTTCCCGTTCGCTCCCTTCCGCGTTGGTGAGCGCCTTATCGCGCCCGGTGACGGACAGCTCATACCCCTCGCTCCGGGACAGTTCCTTTACATAGTAGTTTCCAAGGAGCAGCGGACGCCCGATCCAGAGACAGCCGTTCTTCGTTGCGCAGTCCTGGTATATTCTCCCCTTTTCCTCTCTGTTATTCGCTTTCCGGTATCCGTCCATATCAAAGAGGTTCTCGGGGTATGCTTTCCCGCTCGTGACGGTCTTTCCCTGCGAGTAGTCGTAGGTCGTATGCGGGATCTCCGTGATCGCCATAAAAGAAGCGTCTCCGTTTTTATCGGTCGTTGCGACGGCAACGAGGTCGTTCGCGTCAAATACGATGCCGCTGCCCTTTACCACCGACCCGTCCTCCGCGCGCTGCGTGTCCGGGTGATAGATGTCATCCGCCGCGAATAGCCCGTAGACCGCGCCCTCAAGAGTGGAATCGCCCTGGGTGTCTCCGTAGGAATCATAAAGCCCGCTCTCGCCCGCCTTGAGCTCCATGTCGCGCTTATTGATATGTACCTCCCCTTCGCTGCGGTGGTCGTGGACGATCCACTTATGCAGGGTCTTATCCGGTTCTCCCGGCGTGACGGGCGGCTGGGAATCGCCTATCCCGGATACGGAAGAGTCGCCGTCCCCGGAAGCTTTCGCAAGGCGCACCTTCCCCGCGTTTTCCCCGTCACTCCCGTTCATGGACAGGCGGGCAACGGCTGACACGGGCGCGTAACGGTAGGCGGCGTCGGAATCGCTTGCCTTACGGATATCGTTTTCATATGCGCCGGTATCCGCCGCTTCTTTAAGCGCCGCGTTGCTCCCGGTCGCGGTATCTTCCTTATCCGCATGAGCCGTATCATCCGTATTTCCCACGTTGTCCGAATTTCCCACGTTGTCCGCTTCCGTATCAAGGTCATTGAAAAGCGTCATTTCCACATCCTCGTCCGTTTCCGACGCATCGGATGATGTGGCTGTCCTTTCCCTCTCTGACGCCACGAGGTTTACCGTGTAATGATACTCGGATGCGTACTTTTCAGGAAGCCCGAAAAATTTTCTGAGCAGGTTCTCAAGGCGTTCGATCAGGGAGAGGTCATAGACCTCCGTGAGATACAGCTTTTCCCCTGAAAGCTCCGCGTCCGGATCGGATGCCGCCGTATCATCGCTGCTCCCGCCTAAGATCAGACCCGCCAGACGCTCCGTCTCACGGGCGGCACGCGCCATGAACGGGATGCCCGTCTCTAACGTATCCTCATCCGTTCCCTCACTCTCATCCTCAAAGATCATGTTGTTGATATGCCCGGAAACGCGGATGTCCTCATTGCTGCACGCGCTCCATTCGGCAGACTGATCCGCCTCGGAGGCTGCCGTCGTGATGATCTCGATGGGCACATCGTCCGGGTGTCCGTTCTGCCCGTGCAGGATATAGCCGTCCCGCGCGTTCGTCTCCCTAAACGTATAGGAATAGCGCAGATTGATGAAATTTTCATAGGCGGCGTCCCGGTTTGCCTTGCATCCCGACTTCTCAAACGCTTCCGCCTCCTCGGGCTCGCTCTCAGAGCCGCAGAGCCAGTGATGGAAGGTTCCCGGGGTGCAGGAGGCAGCCTTTTCCTCGCACGCATCCACCATCGCCTGCCACTCCTCCATCAGATCCTCGCCTTCGCCTTCCTCCTCACCCTCTTCCGGCTCCGGTTCCGGCGGGAGGGGATGACCGTTGCAGTAATACTGCTTGAAATCATAATACCGCTTATCCTCGTGGCTGATATGGCCGTTCCCATCCGTGACCATGTTCTCCTCAAACACGAGCCAGTCATTCCATGAGGTGGGCTCTTCGCGCATATTTTCTTCGCGTATGCCTCCCGCCTCCTCGTTTCCCGACAGCCTGCTCCGGTCAGGGAACGCCTCCAGGCACTGCCATACGGAACCCTTAAGCGGATTTCCGGTCTCATAGTCACGCTTTTCAAGCTCCACCTTATAATTGCTCTCAAAGGTCTCGGTGTGCTCATAGATCTTATAGATGATGTCGCCGTCGGTCGTGGTTGTTGTACCGCCGCCACCGCCTGTACCGCCCTGGGTGTTTCCTGCGCCGTTTGTAATGTAGAACCTGACCGGCGTGATCTCTTCCTTTCCCTTTACACGGACGAGGCGCTGGGAACCGGGAACATTGCACTTAAAGTATTCGATCCGCCCGCTGATCTTTCGGATGCTGAAGACGTTCGGGTCGTAATTCACTTCGGCGATGATCGGCGGCGCGCCCTTCGTCTCGCCTGCCGCCGGGGCTGTGCCGTCCGCCATCACATACCCGATCTTAAAATCACCGGTATCCGTCTGTACGGTCTGCACGACAAACGCCGTCCCGGTGTCCGGGTTCGTCCACCTCCCGCCTTCCGGCTGAACGACTTTAATCTCACAGTAACGCTTAAACGACGCCGCGCTGTCAAGTCCCGCAATGTTATAGAGCTTTTCAAGGCTTAACGTATTCGGACCGGAGAGCAGGCTGCTCATGCCTATGGCGGTCTCCTTCGTCCCGTAGCTTCCGACCACGCTGTAGATATCCTCGGCGCTCTTGCAGCCTGCGGGGATATTGCTTAGGGACATGAATTCATTGATCTTCTGTGTAACGGCTGCCGGTGTCCCCTGCTTCCACGCCACGCTTCGGGCCTGATCCTTGGTGATTTGATTTTTATATTTTTCCACGCTTCTCTCACCGTCATAACTTCCAAACGCCATGATGTACGCCCAGAAGAGCTCCTTCTCCCACTGGGAACCGTTGGCGTAGTCAACGTCCTTGTTTTCTTTGGAATAATCATAATTGCTGTGTGCCGACGCGCCATGGTCAAGGCACAGAAAGTAGCTCGGTTTGCTCTCTCCCTCCACAGTGCCCAGGATATACGGATGCCCTGCCTGTGAGGAACTGGCGAACACCAGCCCGAACGCCCACGACTGAAAAAGTCCGTCCGGCAGGTATGGGATCACTGCCATCACAGACAAAACGGCTGCCATGAGAAGCGCCGCTCCACGTTTGCATTGCTGTCTTTTCATACTTCTTATTCTCCTTTATGATCTTGATATCGGGTTTCGTTCATCTCATACAGTATGGATGATTTTAAATATTTTTTTGTCAAATCTTTTGTAAGTGGAACTTACCGTTTGCAATCCGCAGTTTCCTGCAAAAGAAAAAGGCTATCAACTGTTTGCTGATAGCCTTTTAAGTGTTCCAGTTTTTAATTTTACCGCCTACCTC
>SFNH01000019.1 GCA_004554205.1 Clostridium sp. | reverse complement strand
CTTTTGCCGCGGGAAATCTGGGTGTACGGCAACAACAGCTTTCTTCTCCACGGCTATTACAATTACCGCCATCTGATCCTGGCGCGGCTCAACAACCCGCAGGGCGCGCCGCGCTATCTTCTCGGAGTGCCGGGCCACTATTTCAGCAACGAGAAGTACATGGCGTCGATGTTCGGCTTCCCGCATTTTGTGCTGGCGAAAAAGCAGCCGGAGGAGGACGGCCGCTTCGGATACTGGTATACGGATATCAGGATATAGGGCATCATTGCCACTTGTGTAAACTAAGCACTATGCAAAAACACATAGTGCTTTTTGGTTTTATAGTAATAAATGGAGCTCATATTGACATGATGGCAAATATGCCATATAATAAAATTACAAAATACATTAAGAAAGGAGGAGACCTATGGAGGAATTTGAAGTTATATAGAAAAGATTATCTGGAGAGGTTTGGCGAATAATATGAAGACGTTAAATCAATATTTAAATGAACAGTTACAGGATCCGGAATTTAAGGAAGAGTGGGACAATATCCAGCCAGAGATGGATATTATCCGTGCGATGGTAGATGCAAGAATATCCCAAAATATTACACAAAAGGAACTTGCAAGACGGACGGGAATAAACCAGGCGGATATATGTAAAATGGAAAACGGAACAAGGAATCCGTCTTTGAAGCTCTTAAAGCGCCTTGCTGCAGGGATGGATATGGAATTGCATCTTGTATTCACCCCGATACGGAAAGGAAACAAAGTGTAAATACCCGATTTTGGTCGAGAGGATGAGAGAGCTTGGAAGAGAAGATAAAAGAAAAGAAGCAGTCGAAGGAAGCTGCGGAAGTCCCTGATACCGACAAAAAATATATGCGCGAGGCGATCCGTCAGGCGAGGAAAGCGGCCGCGGCGGGCGATGTGCCGATCGGCTGCGTCATTGAATATCAGGGAAAGATCATCGGCCGTGGCTACAACCGCCGGATGGCGGATAAGACAGTCCTCGCTCACGCGGAGATCATCGCGATCCGCAAGGCGTGCAAGAGGATGGGGGACTGGCGGCTGGAGGACTGCACCATGTATGTGACGCTGGAACCGTGCCCGATGTGCGCCGGGGCTATCGTGCAGGCGCGGATTCCGATGGTGGTGATCGGTTGCATGAATCCGAAAGCGGGCTGCGCGGGCTCCGTCCTTGATCTGCTGCACCAGGACGGCTTTAACCACCGCGCAGAGACGCGCATCGGAGTGCTCGAGGCGGAGTGCTCCGCAATGCTGTCGGATTTTTTCCGGGGGCTGAGGCAAAAGAAGGTAAAGAGTTAGCGCCTGGCCGCAAGGCGAAGCTGAAGGCGGTGGCTTAAAACCGCGGTTGATATGGTGAAAAATATTTCGAGTGCGCTGCTTACGATGCCCGCGGCGAGCAAAAGGGCTGCGGAGACGGCGGCGATGGCGATGATCCCCGCGAGATAACTCCGGTAGCTTTCCCTGCTGTGCCGGTACAGCTTCCCGATGATAAGCGCAAGGCAGAGGAGCAGGCAGACAGCCGAAAGAAACGCGAACACCACATGCAGAAATGCTTTGAGCGGCAGTCGTTCGGGCAGATACGGCGTAGTCAGCGCGAAGGTCAGCAAAAGCAGGGAAAATGGGACAAGCCATGCGCCCGCAAACGGTACGGGCATCAGCCTGATGATCCGGCGCAGGCACCGGAAAAAATAAATGCCCACGATCAGTCCCCACAAGACAAATTCCGCCTGCCTGCCGACCATGTTCCCGATGACGGAAAAATTTGTGTCAAACCAGTCGCTTCCGGCGGCAAACAGAATCGTGTAGAGCGGTATGATGAGATAAGCGGTAAGCGCCGACAGCATGGATTAGGACCCCCGTTTTCGCAGATAACGTTTCAGTATAGTATGCAGAAAAAAGTAGGGAATTACTCTGGAATAAACAACCTAAAGAGCCGGGAAACTGCCGCCTTGACAAAACCGCATCTTTTGGAGTATACTGAACAGGCGTTGTGAATCAGTCATAAAGCTTCCGCGCAGCCGGGGAGATAGCGGTGCCCTGTACCTGCAATCCGCTCCAGCAGGGGTGATGTCCCGCCTCGGATATGCGTCTGCAGGGCTGCCCCCGGTAAGCGGCGTTGACGTCCGGGTCTCGCGCAACAGAACCTTGTGAACCGTGTCAGGGCAGGAATGCAGCAGCACTAAGCAAGTTTTTCTGTGTGCCGCGAGGGCGCCTGGGCCGAGTTAGCTGCCGGGGTAACGCCTGTGGGCCATATACAAAGCGGGATGCGCGGATTAAAATAAAAATTACGAGGATGTCGCGGATTCGGCGTATTGCCGGAATCATTTTGCGGCATCCTTGTTCTTTTTTTACTTGCCCGCGAATCCATGTTGTATTATAATAGATATGATATTCGGGGCAGTAGCGACACACGGGCCCCAGAGAGCGAAATGAGTCAGAAGAATAAAAGATGAAAGGGCGGGATATTGATGAGAGTTGGGATGCTGACCAGCGGGGGTGACTGCCAGAGCCTGAACGCAACCATGCGCGGCGTGGCGAAGTCCCTGTACAAGATGTTTGAGGACGTGGAGATTGTCGGATTTGAGGACGGATATAAGGGGCTTATGTATGCGGATTACCAGATTATGAAGCCGTCTGATTTCTCCGGTATCCTGACGAAGGGCGGCACGATCCTGGGTACGTCGAGGCAGCCGTTCAAGCTGATGCGGACCCCGGATGAAAACGGTCTGGACAAGGTTGAGGCGATGAAGCACACTTACCGGAAGCTCAAACTCGAGTGCCTCGTTGTTCTCGGAGGGAACGGAAGCCAGAAGACCGCGAATCTCCTGCGCGAGGAGGGACTCAATATCGTTTCCCTGCCAAAGACCATTGACAACGATCTGTGGGGGACGGACGTGACGTTCGGATTCCAGAGCGCCATCAATGTGGCGACGAACGCCATTGACTGCATCCACACGACGGCGGCCTCCCACGGGCGCGTGTTCATCGTAGAGGTCATGGGACACAAGGTGGGGTGGCTCACGCTGTACGCGGGAATCGCGGGCGGCGCGGATATCATCCTGCTGCCGGAGATTCCCTATGACCTTGACATCATTGTAAATGCCCTCAAGGAGCGGGTGCGCCAGGGAAAGCGCTTCTCCATCCTTGCGGTGGCGGAGGGCGCGATCTCCAAGGAGGACGCCGGCCTTTCCAAGAAAGAATTAAAAGAAAAGAAGAAAAATCAGGTCATCTACCCGTCCGTGGCTTACGAGCTGGGGGCAAAGATCACCGAGCGGACCGGGCAGGAGGTTCGCGTCACCGTTCCGGGACATACCCAGCGCGGCGGCGAGCCCTGTCCGTATGACCGCGTGCTGTCCACCCGTCTGGGCGCGGCCGCGGCAAACCTGATCAGGGAGAAAAAATACGGCTACATGGTGGCGGTAAGAAATGGCGAGATCACGGAGATCCCGCTTGAGGAAGTGGCGGGCAGGTTAAAGACGGTCGATCCGGACAGCTCCATCATCAGGGAAGCGAAGATGGTAGGTATCAGCTTCGGCGACGAATGACCAACCCGGAAGTGAGGAGTTAAGGCGTTATGTCATATACTGCGCTGTACCGCAAGTGGCGTCCGTCGGAATTCGGCGACGTAAAAGGGCAGGACCACATTGTGCAGACGTTGAAAAATCAAATAATCAGCCGGCGCATCGGGCACGCGTATCTGTTCTGCGGCACACGGGGCACAGGCAAGACTACCGTTGCGAAGATATTTGCCAGGGCGGTCAACTGTGAGCATCCGGTAGATGGAAGCCCCTGCAACGAATGCGCCGTCTGTAAGGCGATCCTTTCGGGGAGCTCCCTGAATGTGGTGGAGATTGACGCGGCATCGAACAACGGCGTGGAAAATATCCGCGAGATCCGCGAGCAGGTTCAGTACCCCCCTACCGAGGGGCATTACCGGGTGTATATCATCGACGAGGTGCATATGCTCTCCACGGGAGCGTTTAACGCGCTCCTTAAGACCCTGGAGGAGCCGCCATCGTATGTGATCTTCATTCTGGCGACGACCGAGGCAAACAAGATTCCGATCACGGTGCTGTCACGCTGCCAGCGCTATGACTTTAAGCGGATCACGACGGACACCATCCGCGCAAGGCTGCGGGAGCTTGCGGACGCCGAGCAGATACCCGTGGAAGAGAAGGCGCTCGGCTATGTGGCGAAGGCGGCGGACGGCTCGATGCGCGACGCGCTCAGCCTGCTGGATCAGTGTGTCGCATTCCACTATGGAAGCCTCCTGACCTATGACAATGTGCTGGATGTGCTGGGAGCGGTAGATTCGAGTGTGCTTGGCAGCCTGCTTCGCAAGGTTATCGCCGGGGACACGACGGGCTGTATGCGGCTGCTTGAGGAGATGGTGATACAGGGGCGCGAGCTGGGGCAGTTTGTCGCGGACTTCATCTGGTATCTGCGGAATCTCCTGATATTAAAGACCGCTGATGACGCGGAGGATATGCTTGAGATGTCCGAGGACAATCTAAAGCAGCTTCGGGAAGAAGCCGGGATGATAGACGGCGAGACGCTGATGCGGTATATCCGCATTTTATCCGATCTGTCCGGCCAGCTCCGCTTTGCCAGCCAGAAGCGGGTGCTGATCGAGCTGGCGATCATCAAATTGACGAAGCCCCAGATGGAGCCGAATCTCGACTCCATTTTGCAGCGCGTGAGCGAGCTTGAGGAGCGCATGGATGAGGGCGTTCCCGTAAATGCCGACATGATGCGGCAGATGGCGGCGCAGGCGGCAGCTTCGGGGGCAGGGCAGTTATCCGGGGCGGCGGGAGGCAGTTTCGCGGGCGCGGAGGAATGCGCGCCGGCTAAGGTGGCGATCCCGAGGGCGCAGCTTGAGGATCTGAATCTGATCCGTCAGGACTGGGCGAAGATCATCCGCGATCTCGGAGGAGCGATCCGTCCGAGCTTTCGCAATACGGAGCTTGAACCGGCGGGCGAGAGCTGTCTGTGCATCGTCTTTCCCGATCAGGCAGGCTACTCGATCGGCAGCAGACCGACGGTACTCGGGGAGCTGGAGAAATATGTCGGGGAGAATTACGGGAAAGAGATGAACTTTAAAGCCCGCGTGAAGGATACAGGCGAGCGGTCGGGTACAATATACGTCAGTGAAGAGGAAATAAGGTCAGCGATCCACATGGACATTGAGTTAGAAGAAAAGTAAGGGAAGCAGGAGGAGCGCATCATGGCAAAACGTGGCGGATTTCCGGGCGGCATGCCGGGGAACATGAATAATCTGATGAAGCAGGCGCAGAGGATGCAGCGCCAGATGGAGGAGACGACAAGGGAGCTCGAGGAGAAGGAGTACAGCGCGTCCGCGGGAGGCGGAGCGGTGACTGTGACGGTATCCGGCAGGAAGGAAATCCTTTCGGTGAAGCTCGCCGAGGAGGTCGTTGACCCCGACGATATCGAGATGCTGCAGGATCTGATCGTGGCCGCGACGAATGAAGCGCTGCGCAAGATGGAGGAAGAATCACAGGCCGCGATGGCGAAACTGACCGGCGGACTCGGCGGACTTGGCGGAGGCTTCCCGTTCTGACATGGATTACTACAGCAGACAGATTACGACACTAATTGAAGAATTGGCGAAGCTCCCCGGGGTGGGGAGCAAGTCGGCGCAGCGCCTGGCATTCCACATTATCAATATGCCGCAGGAGCAGGTGGCGGGCCTGACGGCGGCTATCACCCAGGCGAAAGCGAATATCCGCTACTGCAGGGAGTGCTGTACGCTGACGGACCAGGAGCTCTGCCCCATATGCAGCAGCGAAAAGCGCGACCATCAGACGATCATGGTCGTCGAGAATACGCGGGATCTGGCAGCATATGAGAAAACGGGAAAGTACGAGGGCGTCTATCACGTCCTGCACGGCGCGATCTCTCCCATGCTCGGCATCGGACCGAACGACATTAAGCTAAAGGAACTGATGAAGCGGCTGCAGGGGGACGTGAAGGAGGTTATCATTGCCACAAACTCAAGCCTCGAGGGCGAGACGACGGCAATGTATATCAGCAAGCTGATCAAGCCCACGGGAATCCGTGTCAGCAGGATCGCAAGCGGCGTCCCGGTGGGCGGAGACCTGGAATATATTGATGAAGTGACCCTGTTAAGAGCGTTGGAAGGGCGCGTGGAGCTTTGACGGAATCTCAATCAGAGTTAAGGAGTGCAGAAGATGGATGCTAAATTCGAGATCAACTTAAGGGCAGAGAAGATCAGGAAGAAGATGAGCGAGGGCGACTATGAGACGGCGCTCAGGATTGCGGAGGGCATTGACTGGAAAAGGGTGCACAATGCAAATCTTCTCTCGATGGTGGCTACTGTCTACGAGAAGAATGAGGAATATAAGGAAGCAAAAGAAATTCTGCTTCTGGCCTTTGAGCGGGCGCCTATCGGAAAACATCTGCTGTACAAGCTGACGGAGCTCGCGCTTAAGGAGGGCAATATCGAGGAGGCGAGCGGCTATTACCGGGAATTCTGCGATCTCACCGGCGATGACTCGCGCCAGCATCTGCTCCGATATATGATCTTAAAGGTGATGGAGGCGCCGTTAGAGCAGCAGATCCACTCGCTGGAGCGCTATACCGCGGAGGAGCTCGATGAGAAATGGCTTTATGAGCTGGCGGAGCTGTACCACAAGGCGGGGGATTCTGTCCGCTGCGTCGCGACCTGCGACAAGCTCATGCTGATGTTTGGACTTGGCAAATATGTAGATAAGGCGATGGAGCTGAAGCTACAGTATGCGCCGCTGAACAAATACCAGATGGATCTGGTGGAGAATCGGGATAAATATGAGGAAAAGCTGCGGGCGGTGGAGCAGTCCTACAAGGGGGAAAATGGCGTATCCTATGAGAGGGAGGACGTCGAGGCGGCGGTGAAGCAGGCGGAGACAGAGCAGAATCTGGCGGAGGAGATGTCGCATATCACTACGGAGGACAGCGGGGAGACGCCGGAAGACCCGGAAAAGACACGGGTAATGCCTGAGCTTAAGCGGTCCGTGTCTGACAGCCCGGCTGAGACCGCCGATGGGCAGGCGGAGCGGGAATCCGAAGACGGGAATGGCGACGAACCTGCGGAGGAACCGGCCGCGTACCTGAATCTGGCGGATTTCCGGAGAGATTCGGAGGTGGAGCCGGCGGAAGCCGTTCACATACAGATGCCGGCGGCAGAGCAGGAAGAGGGAGCGTATATGCAGGCGCCGGAGACAGAGCCGGAGGAAGCCGAAGAAGCGCCGGAGCAGGCTTTTTATGAGGAGCCGGAGGGAGCGATACGGGTGTTGGAAGCCGACCCGGCCGCGGAGGAGAGCAGGAGAGCGAATGATAAGCCGCGGCGGATAAGATCGGCGCGTCATCTGATGGTCGAGGCGAGAACGCCCGAAAAGGGGCTGGAGCTTGCCGTCCGGGCCTTAAAGCAGATTCGGAGGGAGACCGGCGTCAAGAATCCGGTCGCGAAGATCACCGGATCGAAGCTAAACAGCCGCGGCGTCCTGGCGAGCGCCGAGAAGCTGGCGGGCAAGGATCTGATCATCGAGGAGGCGGCGGATTTAACGACGGAATCTATAAGCGAGCTTGAGCGGCTGATGGCGCAGGACACCACAGGAATGCGGGTCATCCTGATCGACAACCCGGCGCAGATGGAGACGCTGTATGCGTACAACCCGGCATTTGCAGACCGGTTTGAGCGCGTTCGCTTTGAGACATCCGGGCAGCGCCCGGGACAGACCGCGTCTGTCGAAAATGAGAAAATGCTGGAAACAGAACAGCCGGTGCAAAGGTCATCGAAGCCGGAGCCGGAGGAGGAGCTTAATATTGACGAATTTGCACAGTATTGCTGCAAATACGCTTCGGAGATAGACTGCAGCATCACGGGAAAGAGTATGCTGGCGCTGTATGAGCGGATCGAGATCATGGAGGAAGACAGGATCCCTCTCACGAGGAGCTCGGCGGAGGAACTGATCGAGGAGGCGGCGGACCGGGCGGAGAGACCGTCGTTTGGAGGAATGGTCAAGGGCCTGTTCTCCGCAAAGTATGATAAAAACGGATTATTAATATTAAAGGAAGAGCATTTTATATAATGATGTCAGAGATAAAGTTGATCGCGTTGGATTTGGATGGGACGCTGCTTGACAGTGAGAAACGCCTCTCTGCCGGAAATGAAGCGGCGTTAAAGGAATGTATCCGGCGCGGCATCGCTGTGGTGCCGTGTACGGGAAGGATCTGGTGGGGCGTCCCGGATTTTGTCCGCGAGATACCGGGAATCCGCTATGGCATCACGATGAATGGCGCCGTGGTGGAGGATGTGAAGGAAGGAAAAATCCTCGATGAGCGGAGGATGAGCTGTGAGCTGGCGCTTGACATTCTGGCGCTCGCGAAGGAATTTGACACGATGTACGATGTCTATGCGGGCGGCTCTGCGCTCGGCGAGGAGCGTTTCCTAAATTGCCTGGATGAGTACGGGATACCGCCGGTGATCCAGAAAATCGTGATCTCCACGCGCCGGGTGGTGCCTGACGTGACGGAGGAGGTGCGGCGCAGAAACAGGCCGGTGGATAAGATCAACTACTTTTTCGGCGACCTTGAGGAGCGGGAGCGGGCGAGGGCGGCGCTTCTTGCGAGGGGCGACGTCATTGTCAGTTCTTCTCTTGAGAACAATCTCGAGATCAATGCGCCGGGGGCGACCAAGGGCGAGGCGCTTTTGCGTCTGGCGAGGCATCTGGGGATCAGACCGGAGCAGACCATGGGCTTTGGCGATGGCGAAAATGATATTGCGCTCCTGCGTATGGCAGGGATCGGCGTGGCGATGGGAAATGCCTGCGACACGGCGAAAAAGGCGGCGGATTATGTGACGCTGACAAACGATGAGGACGGCGTGGCGGCTGCCATCGAGAAGCTGATTTTTAAGCGGCTGCCATAGCCTGTTAATGTCCGGCGGGACTAAAAAAAGAGGGATACTATGGAATTTTTGATGGAGCATTGGCTGAGCGTGGGGGTGGGAGCATATCTCCTCGCGATGGTATTGTACGGCCATTACCGGGGCTTTTTAAAAATGGCGGTGACCATGACGGCGCTGATATTCAGCCTCATTGCGGTGCAGGTCGCAATGCCGTATGTGACTGATGCGCTGAGAGAAAACACCGGAATTCACCGTGCCATCGGGCAGGGTCTCTTACATATGGCGGGCGCGGACGAGAATGCGACGGACGGGGTGGAGCTCCCGGCGCAGCAGCGCGAGGCGATTGAGAGGCTGAAGCTGCCGGAGCAGATGAAGGAGGCATTGCTCGAAAATAACAATACTGAGATTTACGAGCTGCTCGGGGTTGACCGGTTCCTCGATTATCTTGGTCAATATCTCGCAAATATGGTGATCAATCTGGCGGGCTCGGCGCTTTTGTTTGTCGTGGTATTTATCCTGCTTAAAATGGTGGTAAATTGGCTGGATCTCGTGGCAAGGCTTCCGATCCTGTCCGGTATCAACCAGATTGCGGGGGCTGTCCTGGGAGGCGCGCAGGGCATTTTTGTCCTGTGGCTTGCCGGGCTGGTCGTGAGGGCGTGTTCCGCCATGTCCTGGACTCAGCCGGTACTCACCCAGATCGGGAAGAAGGTGTGGCTGAATTTCCTGTATCAGAATAACCTTTTTAACTGGCTGCTTGTAAATATCCTGAACAGTCTCGTGTGACGCGCGGGGGCTTCCTTTTCCAGTCGTCCGGAACAGATAAAGAAACCGCAAGAAAATCTTAAGTCAATGTAAGGGAATCGTTCTTGAATTATATCCATAAAATAGGGTATTATCGGAGAGAACAACGTGACAGAGATTGGAGGCAGAATACTTTGAAGAGAGCATGGAAGCATTTGGCAGCTTTTTGCTGCATGGCGGTGATGGCGTCCGCGCTCGGCGGGATGCAGGCGCACGCGGAGACGGCTGATGCGGTAGCGGCGGCGGCGCCTGTCGAAAAACCGGCGCCGTCAGAGTTTGCGCATATTCTTTCCTGCAGGATAGAGGGCGGGAACGAGATCGTGATCGAGGGGCAGATGGAGGGAACATGGTCTGATCCGACATTTTACGATTATTATCTGTACCTGTTTGAGATGAAGCCGTATCAGAGAGATTTAAAGGGGAGAAGCGATTACGCGGCGTGGATCACGAAGGGGGACGCGCTGTCATTCAGACTCCCGCTTAATCACGGGACGGAGAATGACCGGCTGTATTCCAGCTTTGTCGTCGCGGTTTTTGACGGTACGGAGTATACCGTAGTCAGCAACGAGGCGTATGTGGCGAACCCGGAGGCGGTTGCAAAGTATACCGACCCCTACAAGGGCGGACAGACAAAAAAAGGTCTGATGATTCAGACGACAGATGATATGATCGCGGACGCGTTTGAGCTGGGCGTGAATCATGTGATCGTCAACATTCCCTTCCACCATATTCTCGGCGAGGGGATCGAGTATCAGTATGACGGCAAGACCTATCATTTTGACAAGGATGTACTCGCCGTCTATGACGACACGATCCGGCGGATGTCGTCAAAAAGCATGACGGTGACAGCCGTTCTCCTGAACGGATGGAATGACAGGACGCCGCAGCTTGTCTATCCGGGCGTGAAGCGGCAGCCGGAAAGTGTGGCGATGTATTACGGTTTCCATGTGGCGACGGAGGAGGGCTACGAGACCTTGAGGGCGATAGCGGCATTCCTCACAGACCGTTACAGCAGCACGTCATCGGAGTACGGCAGAGTTTCCAACTGGATCATTGGAAATGAGATCAACAACCAGCACTGGAATTATATGGGTCCGATGAGCCTTGAGAAGTATATGGAGGAGTATGAGCGCGCGTTCCGGGTGTTTTACACGGCGATCAAGAGCACCAGCGCGAACAGCCGCGTATTTTTCTCGACGGACTACAACTGGAACCACGAGGCGGACGGACGCCTGAAATACAACGCAAAGGATGTAGTAGATACCTTTAACCGCCTGATGATCCCCGGCGGACAGATAGACTGGGGGCTTGCGTACCACCCGTACTCGATCCCTCTCACGGAGCCGGAATTCTGGAATGATGGGGAGACCGGGCTGATCAGCAATGACGCCGGCTCAGCGGTCATCAATATGAGCAACATCAATACGCTGACGGATTATCTGCAGCAGCCGCATCTGCGCAACCGGGACGGTCAGGTGCGCCATGTGATCCTGTCAGAGCAGGGCTTTACGTCCACGAGCGCCACGCGGGGAAAGACGGAGGAGCTGCAGGCGGCGGCGATCGCATACGCGTACTACATTGCGGACAGCAATCCATACATTGACGCGTTCATTATGAGCCGGCAGGTCGATGCGCCGGTCGAGGCGGCAACCTCCTGCACCTTCGGTCTCTGGAGCTGCGATATGGGAAAGCCGAACGACATCGTGCCGGCGATGCGCAAACAGGCGTGGACCGTATACAAAAATATTGATAACCGGAAGACGACGCTGGAGACGACGGCGAAGTACAGGGAGCTTATCGGAATCGAGAAATGGAGCGATGTGATCCCGAACTTCCGCTGGAGAAGCCAGGAGTGACGGGGCGGTTTGGCGTAGGACTATGCACTTGCTGCCAAAGTATTCGCTTTTGCCCCGGTCGCGAGCGGACAAAATTGTTGTAAATTTTGCTTGCATCCTCTAATATCTTGTGGTAGAACCTGACTTTGAGAGTTGAGCATAAAAATATAGTGCTAAGCCAAGGACTAAAACCTGTGGCTTAGCATTTTTTTAATTTCCCCTTCATTTAAAAAAAATTCCGTGAAAAATGATTAAAAAAGTGCTTTACTTTTTTTGGAAGGTTGTTTTATAATATAGATAGGTATGGAGATTGTCCCGAGGCAATCCCCGAAAGCGCCTGATCAGGAGTTTTCTGATATCTTTATATTTACCCAAGCACCTAGTTTAAAGCATAATTATAGAAATGGAGAAATGTATATGCGAGAGAAATTAGAAACCTTACAGTTGCCGCAGTTAAAGGAGATGGCAAAAGCACAGGGCATCAAGGGGGCTGCCACCATGAGGAAGGCGGAGTTGATCAATGAGCTCTGTAAGATCGCGGAGCGCGATGAGATTTTAAAGACGGCAGTAGCGCCGCCGCAGCCGAGGACACCCGCCCCCGCGACCACCGCGACCCCGGCGGCTTCATCCGCGCAGGAGGCGCGCCCGGTGCGTCCGACCCCGCGCCAGCCGGAGATGCTCACGCCGCAGGAGCTTGCCGAGCTTGACAGCGGCATTGAGGCAAACGGCATTCTCGAGGTTATGCCGGATGGATTCGGCTTTATCCGCTGCGAGAATTTCCTGCCCGGTGACAATGACGTCTATGTGGCGCCGTCCCAGATCCGGCGCTTCAACTTAAAGACCGGAGATATCATCGTCGGAAATCGCAGAGTGAAGACTGCGGCGGAGAAGTTTGCCGCGCTCCTCTACATCCGCAATGTAAACGGCTATCCCATCAGCGTGGTGGAACGCCGCCCGAATTTTGAGGACCTGACCCCCATTTTCCCGAATCAGCGCCTGCACATGGAGACGCCGGGCAAGAGCACCACAGCTATGCGCGTGCTGGATCTGCTCGCCCCGATCGGCAAGGGACAGCGCGGTATGATCGTCTCCCCGCCGAAGGCAGGAAAGACCACGCTGCTTAAGCAGGTGGCGCAGGCGGTCACAACGAACCACCCGGATATGCACCTCATTATCCTGCTCATTGACGAGCGCCCCGAGGAGGTTACGGATATCAAGGAGTCCGTTGTCGGCGAGAATGTCGAGGTCATTTACTCCACCTTTGATGAGCTCCCGGAGCGTCATAAGAGAGTCTCCGAGATGGTGATCGAGCGCGCGAAGCGTCTCGTCGAGCATGGGAGGGACGTCATCGTCCTGCTTGACAGCATGACCCGTCTGGCGCGCGCCTACAACCTGGTCGTTCCGCCGAGCGGACGCACGCTTTCCGGCGGTCTTGACCCCGCGGCGCTTCATATGCCGAAACGCTTTTTCGGCGCGGCGCGCAATATGCGCCAGGGCGGAAGCCTGACGATCCTTGCCACGGCGCTCGTAGAGACGGGAAGCCGCATGGACGATGTGATTTACGAGGAGTTCAAGGGCACCGGCAACATGGAGCTGGTTCTCGACCGGAAGCTGTCCGAGAAGCGGATATTCCCGGCTATTGATATCTTAAAATCCGGCACCCGCCGCGATGATCTTTTGCTGACGCCGGACGAGGCCGAGGCGGTGGACATTGTACGCAAGGCGACCAACACCATGAAGCCGGAAGAGTCCGTGGAAAAGATCCTGGATCTGTTTGCGAAGACCAGAACCAACCGCGAGTTTGTGGAGAGCGCCAAGAAAATCCGCTTCTTCTAAAAGTTGTGCTTGCAAACCAATTTTCCATATGCTATAATTATGGGGCTGTTTATAGACGTGACGTGGTTTTAACAGTACGAGCGAGACTGTTAGACGATCACAGAAAGTATAATCCGAGAGAGCAAAGAGGTGAAAATCATGAGAGAAGGAATCCATCCGGCCTATTATCAGGCCAAGGTTACCTGCAACTGCGGCAACGAGTTCGTTACCGGTTCTACGAAGGAGGAGATTCATGTGGAGGTCTGCTCCAAGTGCCACTCTTTCTATACCGGCCAGCAGAAGGCTGCTTCGGCACGCGGCCGTATTGATAAGTTCAATAAGAAGTACGGCGTAAACGCATAGAGATTATGTGAGCGAAGTAAGGTTGAGACTGAAGTGGCGACACTTTTGCTCAACCTTTCTTTCGTTTCGGGCTTCCGTACATCAGAAACAGAGAAGGAGAGTTTGCATGAAGTATTCCGGGATTGGCGGTCAGGCCGTCATTGAAGGAATTATGATGAAAAATAAAGACGATTACGCCACGGCGGTGCGAAAGCCTGACGGCGGGATCGTGGTTGAGAAAGGGACTTATGTCAGCATGACGGAGAAGGTGAAGTTTTTCGGGCTTCCCTTTATCCGAGGGGTATTCAGCTTTGCGGACTCCATGATACTCGGCATGAGGACGCTTGCGTTTTCCGCGGGCTTTTTTGAGGACGATGAGGGCTCCGAGCCGGGGCGTTTTGAGCTCTGGCTTAATAAAGTGTTCGGTGAGCGGGTGGAAAAGGTTCTGATGGGCTTTACCATGGTCTTTTCCGTCGTCATGGCGGTCACGATCTTCATGGTGCTGCCGCTTCTCATCGCAGGCGTGTGCCGGACGGTGATCCGCTCTGAGACGGTAATGGCAATTTTGGAGGGCATGATCCGCATAGCGATATTCATTGCCTATATCAAGCTGATCTCCAATATGGAGGATATCCGCCGCACCTTTATGTATCACGGGGCGGAGCATAAGTGCATCAACTGCATTGAGCATGGAAAGACCCTGACGGTGGAGCACGTCCGCGAGAGCTCAAAGCAGCACAAGCGCTGCGGCACCAGCTTCCTGATCATTGTGATGATCATCAGCATCCTCTTTTTCATGGTGATCCGCGTGGACAATGTGTGGCTGCGGATTTTAAGCCGGATCGTGCTGATCCCGGCGATCGCCGGTGTTTCCTATGAGTTTCTGCGGCTGGCGGGCCGAAGCGACAATGTGCTCGTGAACCTCCTAAGCAAACCGGGGATGTGGATGCAGAACATGACGACAAAGGAGCCGGACGACGCCATGATCGAGGTGGCGATCCAGGCGGTGGAGACAGTGTTTGACTGGAGAGCTTACCTGCGGGAGAATTTCCCGGAGACGGAGATTCCCGGCGAGGCTTCGGCGGAGGCGGTGCAGGCATGACGCTTTTTTCTCTGCTCGCGGAGGGAACGCGGGCATTAAAGCTTTCGGGCAATGACGAGGCGGAGAACGATGCGAGGCAGCTTCTGCTTTCGGCGTTTGGGCTTGATCTGGTACATTTCCTCTTAGGCCGGCTGGAGGAGCTTGAGGAGAATGATCACAACCATGACTGCGCGGAGCGCTACCGCGGGCTGATCGCAAAGCGGCAGGAGCATTTCCCGTTACAGCAGCTTCTGGGCAGTCAGGAATTCATGGGGCTTACATTTTATGTAAACGAATATGTGCTGATCCCGCGGCAGGACACCGAGACGCTGGTCGAGCTGGTGCTTGAGGAGCAAAAGGGAGAGGAAAAGCGGGTGCTAGATCTCTGCACCGGCTCCGGCTGCATTGCGGTCAGTCTCGCGGTAAGGGGCGGTTATCATTCGCTAACCGCGACGGATATTTCCGGGGAGGCGCTTATGGTGGCGAGACGGAATGCGGAGGCGCTTGCCGGAAGCGGGCAGAGCCGTATCGAATTCTATCAGGGCGATCTGTTTGATGCGCTTAAGATGCGGGATGCGGGGGCGGAGCGTTTTGACGTGATCACGGCAAACCCGCCCTACATTCCCAGCTCTGTTATACGGGCGCTGGCGCCGGAGGTGCAGGATCATGAGCCGCTTCTTGCGCTTGACGGCGCGGAGGACGGCCTGCGCTACTACCGCCGGATTGCGGGAGAGGCAGCAGGGTGGCTGAATGACGGCGGCGCCATTTATCTGGAGATCGGCTGCGACCAGGGCGCGGCGGTCAGCGGGCTTTTGCGGGACGCCGGGTTTACGGATGTGCGAGTTGTGAAGGACCTGCCGGGGAAGGACCGGGTGGTCTGCGGCAGACGAGGGAAAAAGGAAGGAGAGACCCATGTTTGACAGGTTGGAGGATATCCTCATCCATTACGAGGAGATTATGCAGGAGCTTAACGCGCCGGACGTGACGGAGAATCAGACGCGGTTTCGCAGACTGATGAAGGAGGAGGCGGACCTTGCGCCCATTGTGGGGGCGTACAGGGCGTACAAGCAGGCGAAGCAGGACATCGAGGACAGTCTGGCGCTTCTCGATGAGGAGAGCGACGAGGAGCTCAAGGAGCTCGCGAAGGAGGAGCTTTCCATTGCAAAAAAGCGCGTGGAGGAGCTCGAGCAGGAGCTTAAGATCCTGCTTCTGCCGAAGGATCCCAACGACGACAAGAACATTATCCTGGAGATTCGCGCGGGCGCGGGCGGCGACGAGGCGGCGCTGTTTGCCGCGGAGCTGTATCGCATGTATGTGAATTACGCGGAGAGCCAGCGTTGGAAGGTGGAGATCGTGTCCCTAAGTGAGAATGGTATCGGCGGCTTCAAGGAGGTGCAGGCGATGATCATGGGAAAGGGCGCGTACTCGAAGATGAAGTACGAGTCCGGCGTACACCGCGTGCAGCGCGTGCCGGAGACGGAGTCTGGCGGGCGCATCCACACCTCCACGGCGACCGTTGCCGTGATGCCGGAGGCGGAGGAGGTGGACGTCCAGATCGACTTAAATGACTGCCGCATTGACGTGATGCGCGCCTCCGGAAACGGCGGTCAGTGCGTCAACACGACCGACTCCGCGGTACGGCTTACCCATATACCTACCGGAATAGTGATCTACAGCCAGACGGAGAAGTCGCAGCTTCAGAACAAGGAAAAGGCGTTCCGCCTGCTGCGTTCCAAGCTGTATGATATCGAGCTTGAGAAGAAGCAGAGCGCGGAGGCCGCAGAGCGCCGCAGCCAGATCGGCACCGGCGACCGCTCCGAGAAGATCCGCACCTACAATTTCCCCCAGGGGCGCGTCACCGACCACCGCATAGGCCTCACCCTGTACAAGCTTGACAAGATCATGGACGGCGATATCCAGGAGATCATCGACGCCTGCATCGCGGCAGACCAGGCGGCGAAGCTGGCGAAGATGCAGGAGAACTAGGGGAGATGGGACGCCGGGATGAAGCATGGCAATAAAAAAATATTTAATTTTCTGAGCTTTCTGGAATTCTTTTTCCTGCTTGCGGCGCTCGTGTGCGCCGCCGCGCTCGTGAAAAACAGACTGGATATATGGCGGCACCGCCGACAGGAGGAACGCCTCATACAGACCGCGTTCGGGGAGGCGGGAGAGCCCGTGGAGCCCCCGGAAGCGTCGGAGCCGCCGTCGCCGGTCGATTTTGCGGCGCTTAAGGCAACAAACCCCGATACTGTGGGCTGGCTTCGCATTCCGGGCACACGGATCGACTACCCGGTTGTGCAGACGACAGATAACGAGATCTATCTTCACACAGATTTCAATGGGAATCCCGACAGATACGGGACTGTCTTTCTCGATTGTGACAGCAGCGCCGACTTCTCCGGACGGAACAATCTGATCTACGGCCACCATATGAGGGACGGCTCCATGTTTAAGGACGTGGCAAAATTCAAGGACAGAGAATATTTCATGGCACATCGCTATTTTGAACTCTACACGCCGGGGCGGACGATTCATTTAAAGGCGGTTGCCTGTTATGACAGCGATTCCAACGGGATCATGCGTGAGACGGAATTTGCCTCCCAGGCAGCCTTTGATGACTGGGTGAGGGAGCGGCTTTCCCCGTGCGCCTTTGCGGCGTTTCCGGAAGCGCCCGTCAAGTCCGTGTTTGTCCTGGTGACCTGCAGCTACCGACAGGATGACGCCCGGACACTTCTTTTTGCGGTGGAGACCGATGGGGGCGGAATGCGCCAAAATGAATTGAATAATCCCTGATTTTGTGTTATAGTACAAAATAGTGTGATATGTCGTGATGGGTACTAATACAAGAGTTAAAGGAGAAGGAAGATGAAAGGTATTATTCTGGCCGGCGGTTCGGGTACCCGCCTGTATCCGCTGACAAAGGTAACATCCAAACAGCTTTTGCCTATTTATGACAAGCCGATGATCTATTATCCGCTGTCCGTGCTGATGAATGCGGGGATTCGGGAGATTCTGATCATCTCAACCCCGGATGACACGCCGCGTTTTGAGGCGCTTTTAGGCGATGGCCGCCAATTCGGCGTGGAGCTTACCTACGCGGTTCAGCCAAGCCCGGACGGACTCGCGCAGGCATTTATCATCGGGGAGGAGTTCATAGGCAGGGACTCCGTAGCAATGGTGCTGGGCGACAACATTTTCCATGGCCAGGGCTTAAAGAAGCGCCTGCGCGCCGCCGCCGCGAAGGAGACGGGCGCGACTGTGTTCGGCTACTATGTGGACGACCCGGAACGATTCGGTATCGTGGAGTTTGACGCGGAGGGCAAGGCGGTCTCCATCGAGGAGAAGCCCGCGAAACCAAAATCAAACTACTGCGTGACCGGGCTCTACTTCTACGACAACCGTGTGGTGGAGTACGCAAAGAATCTAAAGCCGTCCGCCCGCGGCGAGCTTGAGATCACCGATTTAAACCGGATTTATCTGGAAAACGGAGAGCTGGACGTCACGCTTCTCGGACAGGGCTTTACCTGGCTCGACACGGGAACCCACGAGTCTCTGGTGGAGGCGACAAACTTCGTCAAGACGATCGAGACTCATCAGCACAGAAAGATCGCCTGCCTCGAGGAGATCGCTTACCTTAACGGCTGGATCACAAGGGAGCAGGTGCTTCAAACCTACGAACTTTTAAAGAAAAATCAGTACGGGCAGTATTTAAAAGATGTACTTGATGGAAAATATATTGATAAGCTGCATATATAAGATAAGAAAGGACAAGACAAATGAAAATTATCGTGACAGGCGGCGCCGGTTTTATCGGTGGAAATTTCGTTCATTACATGGTGGAGAAATATCCGGAGGACATGATCGTCAACCTGGATGCCCTGACCTACGCGGGCAACTTAGAGACCTTAAAACCGGTCGAGAACAAGCCCAATTACAAATTTGTGAAGGGCGATATCGCGGACCGCGAGTTCATCTTTGAGCTGTTTGAGAAGGAGAAGCCGGATGTGGTGGTAAACTTTGCGGCGGAGAGTCATGTGGACCGTTCCATCAAGGATCCGGGCATCTTTGTCCGCACAAACGTGATGGGAACCACGACCCTGCTCGACGCCTGTAAGGAGTTCGGGATCAGGCGCTTCCACCAGGTGTCCACCGACGAGGTCTACGGCGATCTGCCTCTTGACCGCCCCGACCTCTTCTTTACGGAGGAGACCCCGCTGCATACCTCCAGCCCCTACTCCTCATCCAAGGCGAGCGCCGATCTGTTCGTGATGGCATACCACAGAACCTTCGGGATCCCGGTATCCATCTCGCGCTGTTCCAACAACTATGGGCCGTACCAGTTCCCGGAGAAGCTGATCCCGCTGATGATCAGCCGCGCGCTTGCCGATGAGGAGCTCCCGGTGTACGGAAACGGCGCGAATGTCCGCGACTGGCTCCATGTGAAGGATCACTGCCAGGCGATCGACCTGATCATCCGAAAGGGCGCGGACGGCTGCCTGTATAATATCGGCGGACACAATGAGCGCACTAATCTCGAGGTGGTAAAAACTATTTTAAGGGCGCTCGGAAAGCCGGAAAGCCTGATTAAGTACGTTACCGACAGACCGGGGCATGACCGCCGCTACGCGATCGACCCGAAGAGGCTTGAGACGGAGCTCGGATGGAAGCCGGAGTACAATTTCGACACCGGGATGGAGCAGACCATTCAGTGGTATTTAGACAATCGCGAGTGGTGGGAGCACATCATAAGCGGAGAGTACAGCAAATATTTTGAAAAAATGTACGGGGACAGACTGTAAACGTCCGTTCCCGCGGAAAGAGAGTGTGGGCATGAGAGTTTTGGTGACAGGAGCCAAAGGACAGCTTGGCACGGATCTGATGAACGAATTGAAGAAACGCGGCATCGAAGGGATCGGCGTCGATGTAGAGGAGATGGACATCACCGACGAGGCCGCGTGCCGGCGCGTCATTTCTCAGTCAAAGGCTGACGCGGTGATTCATTGCGCCGCATATACTGCGGTAGACGCTGCCGAGGATAATGAGGAGCTGTGCCGCAGGATCAACGCCCGCGGCACCCGCAATGTGGCGCAGGCGTGCACGGAAGCGGACGCGAAGCTTATGTATATCAGCACCGACTATGTGTTTGACGGCCGCGGCACCCGCCCGTGGGAGCCGGATGATGAGCGCCACCCGTTAAATGTGTACGGGCAGACGAAGTACGAGGGCGAGCTTGCGGTAGAGGAGCTTGTGGAGAAATACTTTACAGTGCGTATCGCCTGGGTCTTCGGCGTGGCAGGAAAGAACTTTATAAAGACAATGCTGCGCCTCGGCAGAGAGCGCGGCGCGGTAAACGTGGTGGACGACCAGGTCGGTTCCCCGACCTATACCTACGACCTCGCGCGGCTCCTTGTGGATATGATTCAGACGGACAAATACGGGCGTTACCATGCCACGAATGAGGGGCTGTGCAGCTGGTATGAATTTGCGAAGGAGATTTTCCGCCAGGCAGGCATGGATGAGGTGCGCGTAACCCCGGTCAGCAGCAGCGAATTTCCGGCGAAGGCAGCCCGCCCATCTAATAGCCGCATGAGCAAGGAAAAGCTGAGCGAGAACGGCTTTGAGCGCCTGCCAACGTGGCAGGAGGCCCTTGGGCGCTTCTTAAAAGAAATTGAGTAAGGAGAATTCAGATGGGTAAGTATTTCGGAACCGACGGCTTTCGCGGAGAGGCAAATGTAAATCTGACGGTGGAGCACGCCTACAAGGTAGGCCGCTTCCTGGGATGGTACTACGGACAGCGCGCGTCACAGTCCCCGGCAAACCCGGAGGGACGATGCCGCGTTGTGATCGGGAAGGATACGAGGCGCAGCAGCTATATGTTCGAGTATTCCCTTGTGGCGGGACTGACCGCTTCCGGGGCGGATGTGTACCTGCTCCATGTGACGACCACGCCCAGCGTTTCCTATGTGGTGCGCACGGAGGAGTTTGACTGCGGCATCATGATCTCCGCCAGCCACAATCCATACTACGACAACGGAATCAAGGTCATCAACGGCAAGGGCGAGAAGCTGGAGGAGAGCACCACCCTCGAGATCGAGAGATATCTGGACGGCGAGATGGAGGAGCTCCCCTTTGCGCAGAGGGACAAAATCGGGCGGACTGTGGATTACGCGGCGGGCAGGAACCGTTACATCGGCTACCTGATCTCGATTGCCACCCGTTCCTTTAAGGGGAAAAAGGTGGCGTTAGACTGTGCTAACGGGAGCGCCTCCGCCATCGCGAAAAATGTGTTCGACGCGCTGGGCGCAGAGACGCACGTCATCAACAATGCGCCAAACGGTCTTAATATCAACACCGCCTGCGGCTCCACCCACATCGATGCCCTCAAGCAGTATGTTAAGGACACCGGCTGCGATGTGGGCTTTGCGTATGACGGCGACGCCGACCGCTGTATCGCTGTGGACGAGAACGGCAATGAGGTCAACGGCGATCTGATCCTCTACATCTGCGGCAAGTACATGAAAGAGAATGGCTCCCTCTTTAACAATACGGTTGTGACTACGGTAATGTCCAATTTCGGACTATACAAAGCGTTTGACCGTGAGGGGATCGCCTATGAAAAGACCGCAGTCGGAGATAAGTATGTGTACGAAAATATGTCCCGCTACGGGAACTGCCTGGGCGGCGAGCAGTCCGGACACATCATTTTCAGCAAGCATGCCACGACCGGCGACGGCATCCTGACTTCCCTAAAGGTGATGGAGGTCATGCTGGAGAAAAAGGAGAGCCTTGGCAAGCTGGCTTCCGAGGTCGAGATCTTTCCGCAGGTTTTGAAAAATGTAAGGGTACATGATAAAAAGGAGGCGCAGGAAGACCCCAGAGTGCAGGCAGAGGTTGCAAAAGTGACTGAGGCGCTGGGAGATGACGGGCGTATCCTGTTGCGTCAGTCCGGGACCGAGCCGGTTGTCCGGGTGATGGTGGAAGCGGCCAGCGGCGAATTGTGTGAAAAGTATGTCGATCAGGTGATCGCGGTCATGGGAGCGCAGGGGCATTTATTGTAGACTGCGCCGGTCTCACCAGTCAACGACCTGGTCGACGATGCTCTGCTGTTCCGTACTCGTCTTTCGCAGGTAAATGCGCGTGGTTTCGATGCTTTCATGCCCCATCAGATCTGCCAGCATGGCGATGTCATTGCAGCGCTCCAGGAAGCTTTTGGCGAAGCGGTGGCGGAAATTTTGTATTGCTATATTTTGTATAATTATTCTTGATATTCTATGCATTCTTTATCGTTTCGGGACTTTTTGCAAGCATTTTGCAACCACGTTATGCCTATAACGCAAGAGAGCCGGATTACTCCGACTCTCTCAAGTACGCATCCGCAAATGCATACCCCAATTAGTAATTATAATATACAGCAACCATTGAAAAAATGCAAGTTTTTATAAAAAATTTTTCAAAATATTCATTCTTGATGCCAAATCCGGATGAATCAACCATAAGCAAAAGCGGAATTCCTGCCGTTATGGCTGGTTTAATTCTTGCTGCAATAACAAAATCATCAAATGCTTCTCGAATAGCTTTTATCACTTATCCCACTCCTCATCTTTTTCCGGTGCGATAACCTTGAACCAACCCTTGGTCACGCGAGCGCCATCCTCCGGGCTTCTGAAGTAACCCCAGTTGGAAGCGGAAGCGTCAGAGCCGCTGGCCACTATATTGTTCCACTCGTAAAGCATAACGCCATACTGGTCGAAACCGTAAGTCTTACCGTT
>SFNH01000119.1 GCA_004554205.1 Clostridium sp. | reverse complement strand
TGCTTGCAGGCGCAAGACCTCGTCATTTCCGGTGTGTTTGTCCACGGGGACAACGATCACCATATCGCAGGATCTCATTTTTCCTTCCTCCTTTATCAATATTCTTCGGACAACATGATCGTAGTGGCTGAGCGGTCAGCCTCCGTGATGATCAGAACGCGGGTCTTACCGCTGAGCTGATACCACGACACGATCCGATCTCCGTTGCAAATTGCACGTTCATTGGCTATCCGGTCATTTTTGCAGGTATCACCCCAATCCCCGCGCAGGTGCCGCTCCAAAAGCTGAAGCAGATGCGCTCGTGAGAGCACCTCCAAAGCGGACGGCGTGGCGCATACGGCCCCAGGCAAAAAACGGGCAGGACTGTTATCCATGGCGTATTTGTCTCCTTTCTTCATGTCAATGCCTTGAAGCCGTTTGGCGTCAGGACATTGAAGATCATTTTATTCGAGATGGTCTCCTTGATCTCGCTGCCCATGTGGTCGCCGCGATAGTTGAATTTCTCTTCGCTCTCCGTGCGCACGACCTTGATGATGCGGCCCTTGATGATGTGCGGGGTGTCGCATTCGATCAGGCCGTTGATCATGCCGGAGCCGCCGATCAGTCCGATTTGACTGATGGACAGCGGGAGCAGCGGGCGCTTGACGCCGCTATCCAATTCGCTGCGTGCCATCATCTGGGCGAAGCTGTCAGATCTTCTAAGCTGCTGCTCCAATTCCTTTTGATTGAACCGTTCCCCCTTGAAGGTACTGACCTCCAAGGGCTGCGCGGGGAGCGCATAGCGGCTCTCCGGAAGCTGTGATAGGAGCGGTATCGAGGCGGGGGCGTAAGCATACTGCTCCAGCCATAGCGTATCCTGCAATTCCGTGCCTCGCTTTTTCCGAATCCCCATTACCGCCACCTGCTTAAATTTCTTAAACTCAGCGTCGGCAAAGCGCCAGACGGAGAGCTTGCCAAAATTGTCGACAAGAATGCGGCAGATGTCCGAGGTCAGCCGGTAGTAGGGAATAACATAGATCAGCAGCCCGCCAAACATCAGCGTGGGAATGCTTTCGATCAGAAACCTTTTCTCGTGCCGGGAGCGTCCACCGTTTTCGTTGATGACCGACAGATACGGCGGGTTCAGGAAAAGCAGGTGAAACGCTTCGTGACTGATGCGGCTGTGAAAGAAGCTGCCGAAGCCGACGCGGTGAAGCCTTGTCTGCGCTTCCTCTGCGCGGCTCTCGTCCAGCTCCACGCCGTAGGCGTAGCAGTTATTCCCCTGCGCCAACTGACGCAGGGCCTTGCCGCAGCCGCAGCAGGGGTCGAAAAGGTTCGTGGTGACGCCCTCCGGAAATCGGATGCCGCGCAGGATCAGTGAGATGTGGTCGGGATCGGTGGGATAGTACCCGAGCTTAATATTGTTCATGAGCCGACCGACAATCGCGGCGTTGGTTTTCTGCCCCGTAGGAAACGACGCGGTAAACTTGGCGAGCGCTTCATAGATCGGCTTATAGCCCATGCTCATTAGGTTAAAGCCCGCAAGCCCACGCCGAAGCTGATCGGCTGCCGCTGCGAGAGGATACTCCTCCATCTCCAGCAGGAACAGCTCAGACTTGGAGAGCTGCTCGATCAAACGCCCGCGGGCGCGGTCAAGCTCCGTGTAGGTGTCCCGCGCCGCTTCTATATTGCTACGGCGCTGCTTTTCGATCCTTGCCCGCAGCACGACCATGCCCTGTATCGTCTGCATGATCTGCGACTGAAGCATGGTGAGCTGATCGAGGGCGTAGGGCCTTTGCGCCTGCAATTCAAGCGGCTCGCTCATTATCATCCACCCGATCCTTTCTCAGCCTGCTCAGAGTCTCCAGCAAATGCACATAGGAGCCTCCTTCAAGGTCTCTGCGGGAGAGGAAGCGGTTATAGCCGCCCTTATAGTCCCGACAGTGGCGGACGGTGCGGTAGAGAAGCACATCATTGCCGTCACCGGCGCTCTGGTAAAGACAGACATAAATGCCGCCTGTCTCCCACATCCCGATCAGGGTACACTCTCCCGATACGGCGATGCCGCCGCTATTCGCGCTGACGGTCACATCATGAAGCCCAAGATCCCTTGCGAGGGCTCGCAGAAAAGCCTTCCCTGTATTGAGAAAAGCCTTCTTGCTGCCGTTGGGACCGCATTCCCTTTCACCGCCGATGAAGCTGAGGTCATGACTGAGCAGCATGGACAAGCGCCGCATATTGCTCTCCTGCGATTTCACTGACATAATGGTTCCTCCATTCTTAAAGATAGAAGAAAGGCAAGGAACGCTTTGCTCCTTGCCTTCTGCTCGCGCGGCTCATGCCGCGCCCTTCCAATTTCTTGCGGTCTGCGCAGATGCTTTGGCTTCGGTTACCGTGCCAAGTGGGATACGCTTGGCGCAGTATGCCTTCAGCCGGACGCTGCCGTTCTCGGTCAGAACGCCGTGATAGCGCTTTTCATAGAGAATGACATTGCCGTTTTCGCTGATCTGTGTTCTGCTCACAAAGATGATCTCACTCATAGGCGCTTACGCTGCGGGACGGAGGATGCGCTCGTTTTCAAAGTCGAACACGGGCGCGTTCTCCTCCGGTGTGCCGGGAATGAGCTTGAGGGTGTAGCCCTGCTCGCGCGCCAGCTTGAAGATGCCGACGATGCGGTTAAGCTCTTCATCCACGGCTTCCGGCTCGACGGCGTTCTCTTCCTCGCACGGCGCGGCCTGTTCCGCCTCGGGCTCCTGTGTTTCCTCCTGCGTCGATTCGGTAACACCCTCCGGCATCGCTTCGCAGGCGTCGGTCATGACCGTCGGCTCCTTTTGACCGCGGACGGTCAAGGCTGTCCAAAACGAGCGGAGCAGGGAAGCGAGGAGCGTACCGAAAAGCGTACGCTTTTTCGGCGTCAGGTTGACGACCTCCTCGGCCTTCACCTCGTCGATCTCGCTGAGTGTCACTGTCAGCCTTCCGGTCTCCACATAAGCTGCGGAGAGGAAGCAGGACACGGTGGCGCTCTCTGAGGCGAAAACCTCCGGGGACTGCACGCGCTTGGCGAGCAGGCGCTTGCAGACGATGCTGCCGGCTTCCACATCATCGACGCGGATCACATCCGCGTCGATGGTTCCGGCGCTGATCGTCCCCTGGCCCGTGATCGTTCTGGCTTTGATGCCGTTGGACACCTGAAGGCAGCCGTGAACGACCAGATGCTCCGTCATGAGCGACTCATAGCGGACGATTTCTCCCTTGGGAATGTAGACGGTTTTCATATTGCATTTCTCCTTTTCCTTATATGGGCGGCGTGTGCCTCCCATTTTTCTTTTGGTACTCAGGCAGCCCTCTCCTCACGCAGACGGACGGGCAGTACCAGCGCAAAATCGCTGCGTTCCTCCGCCTCGATCACGATGGGGGTGTAGATGCCGCTGAGCTTGAGGCGCACCTCCGGTTCCTTCCGAAATTGTTTTAGCGCCTCGAGCATATAGCGAAGATCAAAGCCTACGACCATATCGCCCCGTCCGGACATGGAGACATGGGTCGCCAAATGGCCGGAGGGCGCGTTCATGGAAAGCTCTTCCCCCGCAAAGCGTACATACGGATATGCACAGACACCGACGCACTCTTTGAGATAGGTAAGCTCTCGGATCAGCTCATCCGTTCGCACCGTGATCACTTCCTGATACTTTTTGGGGATCGCGGTATCGGGATCATAGGTGTCCGCGCCATACCTGCGGGCATACAATTTCAGCGTGCCGCTCGAAAAGCAGACGGCACGTTCATCGACCTGCATCGTGACCTCACAATCCCCAAATGCCTTCAGGTGTACAAGCGCATCGCCCGAAAGCAGACACGGAAGGGGAAAGACAGTATCCGGCTGCGTGTCACAGGCCATGCGGCGCCCATCCAGCGAAAAGATCCGGTTACCGCGGAACTGAATACAGGCGGCCTTCGGATTTGTGCTCGGATCGGCTCTCTGCACAGCATAGCGCACACGCTCGACGCTGCGAAAAAGCTCTGCGGCGTTTACACGCAGGGATGCATCATTCTCTACGGTCCTGCACTCCGGATAATCTTCATGGGAGGCAACGGTGAATGTCGCAGCCCTTTGCCCACAGTGCAGCTCCAGCTTCCAATTCTTTTTGTCCTCCGTATCAAGGGTAAGTGCCAATTCCCCCTCGAAATGGGCGCAGGCTTTCATTACATCCTTTGTCCTCTGAAAAACGAAGGATAGATCATCGCCTTGAGCCGGAAGCTCTGCTGCGAGCCATGTGTCCATGTCTGTTGCGGCCAGCGTACAGCATCCGGCCTTGACGCTGACGGCGATCTCCTCCAGTATGGGGATCGCGCTCTTTTTCAGCACCCTGCTGACCTTGTTCATTGCCTCCGCAAACGCTTTCGCGTCCACTGTGATCTTCTTCATGCTGCCTTCCTCCTTGGCTGCTTTTCGAGCACCGTCTGCATCCGAATCGTCCTTGTCGAAAAGTCCGTCTGAAGCGCGATGTTCTCTCCGTGCGTCAGGATGTTGTAGACCATCGTCAGAACAGCAGTGGCCGCCGTGACGTTGGCGACGATGCTCTGCGGGTCCGCCTGCGCCGCTTCGGCGCAGCTTAGCTCCGACGGAAACTTATCCGTGATCCTCAGCATTTCCGGATGGACGCTGCCGATGGGCTTTCGCATGGTATGGCCGTTCCGCCGCACGCCGCAGACCACTTGACCGGTGTAGCTGCCGTTGCCACTGTCGATGTAGACGAGATCCTCGCTTTGGCGGAACGCCTCATGGCAGAGCTGGCGCGTCCGATTGTTGTCCACGCAGCCGAGCAGGATCACCATTTCCGCAGCGTACCGATTCCGAAATCCGTCGGTCTCCCACAAGTTCGGCGCAATCAGCGCCATCAGCTCCGGGAGCGTCTCGATGAAATTGGGGACGTATTCTGTTTCCATACCAAGGACTGTGGAATAGCGTTCTGCCAGAATACGGGCTTTGTTTTCTCCGAGATCCGCCGGGACAAAATTTTGCCGGTCAAGGTTCTTCAGCTCCACAATGTCCCCATCGCAGATGACGAAACGTGCCGGCCTATCAAGCATGTGCAATAGGCGAAAGAGATAGGGCGCGACATAGCCGCCGGTCCCTCCCGCGCCAAGCATCACGATCTTGACCGGGCGATCCATCGGGAATTTCACCACTTCACCTCCGCGAGACGGTCCATGAAGCCGCGTTTCTTTTCCACTCTTACGCTCTCTTTTCTGCGGATGCTGACCTGCTCCAGCCACTCTCTCGGAAACTGGCGCTCCAACCCTTCGACGACCGTATCGGGGTCAATGGGAACAAAGCTGTCGCCGCAGAAGATGCGGGCCTTGATCTCCGGGTAGAAATGATCGAGCCTTCCGAG
>SFNH01000118.1 GCA_004554205.1 Clostridium sp. | reverse complement strand
CTTTCATCAAGCACAATCTCCATAATATCATCCACTCCACAATCCATCGCTGCACATATCTTAGCAAGCACCTCTGTAGTGACATGGCCGCCTTTGCCCATCTTGGCGATCACGTTAGTTGAGAGTCCTGCCATCTCTCGGAGATCCTTTTTCCTGAGCTTCTTGTCAATAAGAAGCTTCCACAGTTTGTTGTAGTTCATCAAGTGCCCTCCATATTCGATACGAGGAAATTCAGCAGAAATATCAAAAAAATTATAGCAGAAAAATGAAGAAAAAGCAAATTTGGTTTGAGATTTGCAAATAGTAATAGCTTTTCGAGATTCTGCGCTCCTGACAAATCAATTGAACAATCCTATGAACATAATATTGAACACAGAGGGAGGATAACATTGAAAAATGATTCTTTTTCAAGAGTAACAAAGATTAGTTGAAAAGTAATCCGCAACGAAGCAGGTGGCGAAGCTCTGAACACAGCGTTGTTCACCTTGAAGATACTATTTGATTACTTCCTGCGCTTGTAGTCCTCATCGATGCGTTTCTTCCAATCGCTTCCCAGCGGCTGGCTGCACCGCACGGCGCAGATGGTCTCGCTGAGCACCTCATAGTTGAGCGCGGTACCTTCGCTGTCGCTGTGGTAGTTCACGGCGCGGTCGGCGTCGATGCCAAAGTGACCGGCAGTCTCCACCGCGTCGATGTTCGCGCCGAGGAACAGGAACTCCCAGCCGTAGCGGCTCTTCTGCCGCTCGATCATTTGCTTCACGCGGTCGCTGCTGTAATGGCGGCTGGCGTTCTCCATGCCGTCCGTGGTGATCACAAACAGCGTGTGCTCCGGGCGATCCTCCTCGCGGGCGTACTTGTGAACGTTGCCGATGTGATGAATCGCGCCGCCGATGGCGTCCAGCAGCGCCGTGCAGCCGCACGCGACATACTGCCTTTCGGTCAGCGGCTCGACCCGCCGGACGTCGATGCGGTCGTGGATGACCTTGCTCTCATTGGAAAAGAGCACCGTCGAAACAAGCGCATCGCCCTCAGCGGCCTTTTGCTGCGCAATCATCGAGTTGAAGCCGCCGATCGTGTCCTTTTCCAGCCCCGCCATGGAGCCGCTGCGATCCAGAATGAAAACAAGCTCCGTCAGATTCTTTTTCATGGTTGTTGCTCCTTTCAGTCAGCCTTGCTGTTCGTCGTGGTCTTGTACCCGCCATAGCGCTCCTCCCACCGGATGACGATTCCGCGCAGGTCGTCATGGAGCAGGGCAAGCGCCTCGTCGCGCAGGCGCACCATCGTGGTATCCAAGCCGCCTCTGGCATAGAAAGGCCAGGCGATGGCGCAGGTGATGTCGGTCAGCGTGTCGCAGTCCCCGCCCAGCGAGACCGCCGTACGAAGCGCATCCTCAAAGCTCACGGATTCCAGAAACGCGGTGATGGCCTGCGGCACCGTGCCCTGACAGGTTTCATCAAAGCGATAGCGCGGCCTGATTTCGTCCACCGTCTGATGAAGAGGATAGAAGTGCTGCTCGATGTAGCTGCGGATGCCGTCCCTGCTTTCCCCGGTGCGCGCCAGATAGATGGCTGCCGCCACCGCTTGCGCGCCCTTGATGCCCTCCGGGTGGCTGTGCGTCACCTCTGCGGACTGCTTCGCCAGCGCAAGTGCTTCGTCCAGCGTGGCGGCGACATCCCCGCACGGGGACACGCGCATCGCCGAGCCGTTCCCAAAGCTGCCGTAGGGGCGGGGGTGAGGGGAAACCAGCCAGTGACGGAAGCCCCCGCCGTAGCCGCCCATGGGGCAGGGGTACTTCGCGGCGATCTGCCGCATGGAGGAGACGACGCTTGTCTTGAAGTCTTCGTCTTTACCTGTCTGCATCAGTGCGCTGGCCACTGCAATGCTCATCAGGCTGTCGTCGGTGGTGTTGCTCCCTGGCGCAAACAGCGGAAAGTCCTTTGTCTTGATACTGTGAAACTCGTAGGTCGAGCCGGCGATGTCGCCGATGATCGCTCCGATCATGAAAAACGCCTCCCTGTCTTTGATGAACACAGTCTATCAAAAACAGGGAGGCTTGTGGTCGCCTGTAAAGCGACAAATCAATAGCCAAGCGGCTGCAGATCGAGCTTGAAGAGAATCTGGTTGATTTCCATGATGTCGTAGTTGCCCGTCATGATACAGTATTCCACGACGATGTCCGCCTTGCTGCTGTGGGACAGGGCAAAGCCCGCCTTCATGAGCATATCCTTCGTTTCGTTCAGCGACAGCTCCAGCGCGATGGCAAAGGCCAGCGCCGTCTGCTTGCTGGGTTTATAATCCGGGATGTTCTTGATCTTGTTGAACAGCCTGCGATCCACGTTGGCCCGCTTGTAGCATTGCGCATCGGTCATGTGCTTTTCGTCGATCTTGCGGATGAGCATCTGCGCGAAGCTCTCGTCCACCTGACTGAGCATATCATCCAGGCAGGCGTCCGAGGCCATGGACGGTGCGCAGCATTCCTCCGGCTCCACTTCGTATGCCTTTGCCTTTTCCAGATACCGGCGCTGAAGCCGCATCCGCGTGGCTTCGCTGGGCGCGCTCAGGTGCTCATCGACATACACGTCGTCGATGTAGGCTTCAATATCCTTGAACAGCTTGCTGCTGACCTCAAAGGCGTCCTTTGAGAACACGACGATGTAGACCGTCATGTCGTGATCGAGCAGAAACTGCGTGATGGTGTCCATCGCTACCTTGAGCGCCTGCGCCTTGGGATAGCCGTAGACGCCGGAGGAAATCAGGGGAAAGGCCACGCTCTCGCAATGGTATTTGTCCGCAAGCTCCAGAGAGTTCCGATAGCAGGCGGTCAGCAGCTCACGCTCGCCATGATGACCGTCCTGCCATATGGGGCCTGCGGTGTGGATGACGTATTTGCACGGCAGACGATACCCGCGGGTGATCTTCGCCTCGCCGGTTTGGCAGCCGTGCAGCGTCCTGCACTCCTCGAGCAGCTGCGGCCCCGCGGCACGGTGGATGGCGCCGTCCACACCGCCGCCGCCCAGCAGGGTCGTGTTGGCGGCGTTGACGATGGCATCCACCGACATCTTCGTAATATCGTTTCTGACAATCTCAAGCGGCATGTCTTTCCCTCCTAGTCCCGGAACCGGGTTTCTTATGCAGACTGGTATTCCATATCCGTCAGCGCGGCAGCAATGATCTCCTCCGCGTTATAGCCCGGATTCAGCCAATCGGCAGTGGCGTCCGGCGGCAGCAGCACAGGCATACGGGGGTGGATAAACGCGATGCCCGGGGCCGCGTCTCGGGTCAGGATGGTAAACGCCGGGACGATCACGCCGTCATGGTTCTCCAGATGGTAGATGCCTGCCAGATACAGCGTATCCGCGTGTGCGGGACGAATGGCGTATTTCGTCCTCGCTGCGCCGCGCCGCTCCCACTCGAAGTAGTGGCTGGCAGGGATGACGCAGCGTCGCTGGCGCATGCCGTCTTTGAACATGGGCTTCTGCGCAGCGGTTTCTGCGCGGGCGTTGATGATGGGGCGACCGTTGGGGAAGGCGTAGCCCCATCGCATGGCAAAGGGCTGGACATCCTGCTTCCGGCTGTTCGCCAGCACCGGGACAATATCGGAGGGGAAAATCTCGCCGGAGGTTTTCAGCCCTTCCGGCGTCTTTTTGCGGTTCAGTTCGTCAATCATCCGGCTGAGTTCATCGGACAGGTCATCCTCGGCGATGTAGTAGCGACCACACACGGGTGATTCCTCCTCTCTGGGACCAATGACGATATAACGCTATCTTGGACTTGGGTTTTGCGCAGGACAGAATCGCGTCAGGAGCATTGATTCGCCCATTGCAGCAGCTCAGTCTGACTTGCAGACGGGCTGAACACTCTTCCGTTCAGGAATCTGGCTTCCGGGCAGCTGGACGCAAGCAGCTTGACCGTATCGCCCAGCCCGCTTCCGCCGGACGTTGCAAAGGGAATGATGGTCTTGCCGGACAGGTCATGAGCCTCAAGGAAGGTATTGATGATCCTGGGCGCGACATACCACCATATGGGGAAGCCCAGATAGACCGTGTCATAGTCTGCCATGTTGTCACGGAGCATCTCCATTTCAGGCCGGCAGGAAGGATCGCGCATCTCAACGGAGCTGCGGGACGCCTGATCCTGCCAGTCCAGATCCTTCTTCGTGTATCGAACCCTGGGGGCTATTTCAAACAGATCTGCGCCAATTGCTTCAGCAAGATGCTCAGCCACTTTGGCAGTATGACCACTCGCGGAGAAGTACGCAACAAGTTTCCTACTCATGCACATGCACCTCGTCATACAGTGTGATTCCGTAGCCACTATTATAGCAGGTTTTCTGATTCTCTTCCACTATAATGTCCCTCGGAAGCTTTCCCTCATAGGGGAGAGAAGGCCGGGTGCAACGATTTATGAGCGATGTTAGAAATGCAAACGGGAATCATTGAATCCGCTAATCCCATCTAAACGACGCCTCTAATGGGGGATGTGGTGAGCCGGGAAGCACGCCCGAAAACAATCCCCGAATAGCCGGAAAAAGCCCTAAAGAACAGTGAAAAACAAGCCGGGCTGTCAGGTCTTCTCAGAACGGCTTGCAGCGTCGCACAAAATAATTAGCACGAAAATTCTAATGAAGGAAAAAGCGCGTTAGAAATCGGGCCGAAAAATTAGAAATCTGCTAATGGCTCTTTGAAAATATGAGCAGGGGCATCGGCTCCGCTGACACCCCAAAATAGAAAAACCCCCGATTCCTAAGTTGAAGGCTGTTAGCAGCTTTTTGGCTCGGAATCGGGGGTTTTTCGGTGGTTTTGGCGCACCCGGCGGGATTCGAACCCACGGCCTACCGCTTAGGAGGCGGTCGCTCTATCCTGCTGAGCTACGGGTGCATGTGCCGGAAAACTCAGTATTTTCAAGGGTTTTCCGGTATTTGATTGTTATGATTTCGTTTGGTTTTCTGCTAACGGATCGGCCTGTTTTTGGCCTCTCGTATTAGCAGGATGTTTGCGTTGCAAACAATTCTGTGGGGACAAAAAACCAGCGCTCACATTTCATTAGCAGAAATGTGACAGGCAGAGGGGGATGCGTCCGACGCAAGTCGAACCCTCGACCCGCTTTGCAAACCGCGCTTTGGATTCGGGCGAGCGCTTTCTTAGGAGATCGAAAAAGTGTTCGCCTTTGCTGTTCCCTGAAGTGCCTTTAAGCCTTGACATTGCTGGGTTTCTAACATTTTTCACTGTTCGCATTTCCCTTCGAAATACCCCCGTTTTCCCCCAGTGCTGTTAGCTGGGTGTTAGCACAGCTAACAATGGCGGCGTGTTCGACTTTCACATCTACCGCCAAATCGTTAGCTGGATGTGATGAAATCATCATCATTTATCCCCGTAATACGGCAAATGCAGGTTCA
>SFNH01000117.1 GCA_004554205.1 Clostridium sp. | reverse complement strand
CATGAAAGACAGCCCGTGACACGCTGCGTTTCCGGCTCGGTCCGCGCGCTTATTAGCCGCCAGTCGCGCAAACTCGCCTACGGCTCGGACAGTGCGCTTGGTGGCGGCGCTAGCGCAGACCTCGCTACGGAAGCCTCGCTATCGTCACTGGGGCTGTCTTTCCGGTCTTTGCGGCTGATACTGCCCAGCCCCGAGGGAGCGGGGTAAACCTTACCGTGAGGGAAGGCGGTGAACACTTTTGCGAGCCATGCGAGCAAAAGTTTTACATCCGGCGACCGAACAAAAACGAAAACGCCTCCCGCGACCGAGGTGAGCCGCAAAGCTGAACTGTTACAAATTTTTGGCTGCTGAGATGATAAAAAACTAGATATTATCTTTGTATTCGTGTATAATGCAATAAAGCGATGCCGGGGTCAAAGGGTCATGTGTTTCATGCCCGCATGGAAAAACATCTTTTGACCTCAACATCACAGAGTAACAAAACACACGACAACAACAAAAATACCAGGAGGGCAACGAGATGCCAGTAATCGAATCATTGATCCGCTCAGAGGCAGACGGAACCATCAGCTTCGGCAACTACAAATTGGAGACAAAGTCCAAACTGCAGGATTTTGAACATGCGGGGGATTTATATAAGATCAAGACCTACTGCGAGATCACCAAGTTGGAGCGCAACGGCTCCTTCGTGTACGAGTCGGTTCCGGGGACGGCGGTTGAGCGCTTCTCGGTGAACCATGACGGCGTGGATTTCACGGTGGAGAGCGACAAGGACGCACAGATCACCGTCCAGCTCGAGGACGACGCGGAGTATGAGGTGTATGTGGACGACGTTTCCGTGGGCGGCATGAAGACCAACATGAGCGGAAAGCTTGTGGTGAGCGTGGAGTTAAGCGAGGGCGCCGCAAGCCATGTGAGGATCGTAAAGCGGTAAGAAATACATAACCGGTTTTAGGAGTAAGGACAGAGTACATATGGCAAAGGCGAAGACAACGGCATTTTTCTGTAAGGAGTGCGGCTTTGAATCAGCCAAGTGGCTGGGGCAATGTCCCGCCTGCAAGGCGTGGAACAGCATGGTGGAGGAGCCGACCGTGAAGCGGGAGAGCCCGGGGCGGGCTGCAGGCAGTGTCCGTCGCGCGGCAGCTCCCATGAAGCTTGAGGAGGTCTCCCTGGAGGATGAGGACCGGATTTCGACCGGTTATGAGGAGCTTGACCGTGTGCTGGGGAGCGGCATTGTTGCCGGCTCCCTGGTTTTGGTCGGCGGCGATCCGGGCATCGGAAAATCGACCCTGCTTTTACAGGTATGCCGGAATCTGGCGGCTGCCGGGCGCAGGGTGCTCTACATATCGGGCGAGGAATCCCTAAAGCAGATCAAGATGCGGGCAAACCGGATCGGTGCGATCTCGGGGGAACTTCTCTTTCTCTGCGAGACAAATCTGGACAGCATCGAGGAGTCCATCCGCGAGAGCAGACCGCAGATCGTGATCATCGACTCAATCCAGACCATGTTCCGCGAGGATGTCGCGTCCGCTCCGGGCAGTGTCGGCCAGGTGCGGGAATCCACCAATATCCTGATGCAGATCGCAAAGGGGATGGGGATCGCGGTGTTTATCGTCGGTCATGTGACAAAGGAGGGCGTCGTGGCAGGCCCGCGCGTGCTCGAGCACATGGTGGATACGGTTCTTTATTTTGAGGGTGAGCGCAGCGCTTCCTACCGAATCCTGCGCGCCGTAAAGAACCGCTTCGGCTCCACAAACGAGATTGGCGTCTTTGAGATGCAGGAGCAGGGGCTTGTGGAGGTGAAGAATCCTTCCGAGTACCTGTTAAGCGGGAGACCTGAGGAGGCGTCCGGCGCGGTGGTGGCGTGCTCTTTTGAGGGCACGCGCCCTATTCTTCTGGAGGTTCAGGCGCTGGTGACGCAGAGCAATTTCGGTATGCCGCGGCGGACGGCGGCGGGAACCGATTACAATCGGGTCAATCTCTTGATGGCTGTGTTAGAGAAGCGCTGCCGCTATGAGATGTCCCGGTATGACGCCTATGTGAATATCGCGGGCGGCGTGAGGATGAATGAGCCGGCGTTGGACCTTGCCATCGTGCTGGCGCTTGTGTCGAGCTTTAAGGACCGGCCCGTAAGCTCCAGGTGCATGATCTTCGGTGAGGTGGGCCTCTCCGGCGAGGTGCGCGCCGTGTCGATGGCGGAGCAGAGGGTGAATGAGGCGGTGAAGCTCGGCTTTGAGTCGTGCATTCTGCCGCAGGTGTGCCTCAATAAAATGAAAAAAACGGACAAGATCGCCTTATACGGAGTGAATAATGTGCGGGAGGCGATCGGACTTCTCTAGCCCGGATGGGAAGCCTCGTGACACGCTGCATCTTTCGCGGATTTCACGCCGCAGTTCCGGAAAGACAGCCCATGTGACACGCTGTGTTTCCTGCTCGGTCCGCGCGCTTATTAGCCGCCAGTCGCGTGAAACTCGCCTGCGGCTCAAACAACACGCTTTGTGAGTGTGCGATGATAACAGTTTAAAGTAGGGCTTTGCAGCCGGCTGAATTGTCACAAAAATTAGTTGACATTAATAATGAGATGTGGTATTATAATCGAGCGCTGTGTCGGCACAGCAATTCAGGGGAATAGTTCAATGGCAGAGCTGCGGTCTCCAAAACCGTCGATGGGGGTTCGAATCCCTCTTCCCCTGCTTACTTAAAAAGGGCTGAAATCCTCTGCGGGTTTTAGTCCTTTTTATCTATCAGATTTACGAGAGACAGAAAGTGGAAAATCATGGAGCAGGAGAAAAGGCAGATCGGGATTTCCGTGCGAGGCCTAGTGGAGTTTATCATGCGGGGCGGGGATATCGACAACCGGCGCACCGCGGGCGCGGAGAAGGACGCAATGCAGGCGGGAAGCCGCATTCACCGCAAAATCCAGCGGCGGATGGGCGCGGAGTACCGGGCGGAGGTGCCGATGAAGCATACGGTGGAGGGGGAGCGCTACCGGATCGTTATCGAGGGACGCGCCGACGGGGTGATTGAGACGCCGGCGGAGGCGGTCATTGATGAGATCAAGGGAATGTACCTGAATCCGAATCTTCTTGAGGATCCAATTCCGGTCCATCTGGCGCAGGCGCTCTGCTATGGGTATATGTACTGCTCTGATCACGGCGCAAAGCGCGTCGGAATCCAGATCACCTACTGCAATATCGAGACGGAAGAGATTCGGCGCTTTAAGCAGGAAAAAACATTTGATGAGTTGAAAGCGTGGTTTGAAAATCTGATCCGCGCGTATGTGAAATGGGCGGATTATCTGTACGAGCATGAGCTCAGGCGCGATGCCTCCCTGAAGGAGCTTGCATTTCCCTACGAGTACCGGAAGGGTCAGAGGGAGCTTGCGGTATCGGTCTACCGCGCGGTCAGCCGCGGGAAAAATCTGTTTATCCAGGCGCCCACCGGCATCGGCAAAACCCTGTCCACGGTGTATCCGTCCCTAAAGGCAATCGGGGAGGGGCTGGGGGAAAAGCTGTTTTACTTGACGGCAAAGACGGTCACGCGGAGCGTGGCGGAGGAGTGCTTTGCGCTGCTTCGGTCCAGAGGAATGTATTTTTCCACAGTCACCATCACGGCGAAGGAAAAACTGTGCCCCATGGAAAAGACCGAGTGCAACCCGGATGCCTGTCCGTACGCAAAAGGGCATTATGACCGGGTGAATGACGCGGTATTTGATATGATCCATGCGGAAATGGGTATCACGCGCGAGACGATCCTTGCGTATGCGGAGAAATATACGGTCTGTCCGTTTGAATTCTGCCTGGATATCAGCAACTGGGTGGACGGGATCATCTGCGACTACAACTATGTGTTTGATCCCGACGTGCGGCTGAAGCGGTATTTTGCGGAGAATATCTCCGGGGATTACCTCTTTCTCATTGATGAGGCGCACAACCTTGTGAACCGGGCGAGAGAGATGTACAGCGCTGTACTGACGAAGGAAGATTTCCTGGCGGTAAAGCGCGTTTTAAAGGGGCGTGCGCCGAAGGCGGCGCGTCTGCTGGAGCGGTGCAACAAAAATCTCCTGGAACTAAAGCGGGAGTGCGAGACCTACCGGGTGCTTCCCGATGTCAATCTGTTTGCCGCGAATCTGATGGCGGCGTTCGGGGAGTTAGAGCGCGTTATGGATGAGCAGAGAGAATTTCCCGACCGTGATGTGGTTCTCGACTTTTATTTTGAGGTGCGGCATTTTCTGAATATGTATGAGGGGCTGGATGAGCGCTACCGGATCTATATGGAGCTTGGGCAGGATGGAAAATTTTTCCTGCGGCTGTTCTGCATCGATCCGTCACATTGTCTTGCGGAATGCCTGGAGAAAGGGCGCAGCAGCGTCTTCTTCTCGGCGACCATGCTCCCGATCTTGTACTACAAGCGTCTTTTGAGCGGGAATGTGGAGGACTATGCGGTGTACGCGCGCTCGCCGTTTGCGGATGAGAGACGTCTTCTTTTGATCGCATCGGACGTCAGCAGCCGTTACACCAGGAGAAACCCAGCGGAATATGCCAAGGTGGTTGCGTATATCCGGGCGCTGGCGATGAGCCACAAGGGAAATTATCTGGTGTTTTTCCCGTCCTATCAGTATATGCAGGCGGTGGAGCGCCAGATGGCAGAGGCGCATGACGGCAGCTTTACCTGGCGGATGCAGGAGGGCCGTATGAGCGAGGAGGAGCGGGAGGCATTTCTGGCAGATTTTGAGGAACAGCGGCAGCAGTCCTTTGTGGGCTTATGTGTGCTGGGCGGAATCTTTTCAGAGGGGATCGACTTAAAGGAGGAGCGTCTGGAGGGCGCGATCATCGTGGGAACGGGGCTCCCGATGGTCTGCACGGAGCAGAAGGTTCTGCAGTCGTATTTTGAGGAGCAGGGGGAGAATGGATATGACTACGCTTACCAGTATCCGGGCATGAATAAGGTCATGCAGGCGGCAGGACGCGTGATCCGCACGGCGAGGGACTGCGGCGTGATTCTCCTGCTTGATGACCGGTTTCTGCGCGGCGATGTGCAGGCGATGTTCCCGAGGGAGTGGTCGGAGTACGGGGAGGTGACCTTAAACAGTGTGAGCGGATGGCTTGAGCGGTTCTGGGCGCGCGTTAAGTTTCTGTAACAGTTCAGCCATGCAGTGTTTCCGGCGGATTTTACGCCGCAACCCTGGAAAGACAGTCCCATGTGACACGCTGCGTTTCCTGCTCGGTACGCGCGCCTATTAGCCGCCAGTCACGCAAACTCGCTTCGCTAGCTAGCGCAGACCTCGCTACGGAAGCCTCGCTATCATCACCGGGTCTGTATTCCGGGGTCTTGCGGCTGATATTGTCCAGCCCCGAGGGAGCGCTGTGCAAACCTTGCTGTGAGGGAGACCGGTGTAAACCCTGCTGTGAGGGAAGACGGTGAACACTTTTGCGAGGTGCCCGAGCAAAAGTTTTACATCCGTCGACCG
>SFNH01000116.1 GCA_004554205.1 Clostridium sp. | reverse complement strand
GAGAAGCTAAAGAGCAGGCTTGCAGGAGAGTCCCTGGGCGATGTGATGGATCGGGTGCGCGAGATCGGCGGTGTGAAGGTACTGGCAGCGAAGGTTGAAGGCGTCGATATGAACGGGCTGCGTGGTCTCGGCGACCAGCTTAAGGACAAGCTCGGCGAGGGTGTGATCGTTCTTGCTTCCGTGCTGGATGGAAAGGTAAACCTGATGGTCACAGCCACGGATGCGGCACAGAAGAAAGGCGCCCATGCAGGCAATCTGATCAAGGAGATCGTTTCGCTGGTTGGCGGCGGCGGCGGCGGACGACCGAACATGGCGCAGGCCGGCGGCAAGAACCCGACAGGCGTGGACGCGGCGCTTGAGAAGGCATATGAGGTGGCCGCAGAGCAGCTTCGCTGACACGAGACGGGATTTCCTGTGACAGTTCAGCCATGCGGCTCACCTCGGTCGCGGGCAGGGTTTTCGCTTTTGTTCGGTCGACGGGTGTAAAACTTTTTCTCGCACGGCTCGAAAAAGTGTTCACCGTCTTCCCTCACGGTAAGGTTGTAGCACCGCTCCCTCGGGGCTGGATAATATCAGCCGCAAGGCCCCGGAAGGCAGGCCCGGTGACGATAGCGAGGCTTCCGAAGCGAGGTCTGCGCTAGCCGCCGCCACAAAGCGCGTTGTTTGAGCGAAGCGAGTTTCGCGCGACTGGCGGCTAATAAGCGCGCGGACCGAGCCGGAAACGCAGCGTGTCACACGGTCTGTCTGTCCGGGAGCTGTGGCGTGAAATCCGCCAGAAACGCAGCATAGCTTAACTGTTACGGATTTCTGAAAAAAGCGTGAAAAAACAGTTGACGAATGGCGATTTTATGCTATAATCATACCAGTGCTATAAAATACCCAAACAGTTGTATTATGCACAAGTACACAACTGGAGGGAGGTTAGGTGTGAGCTATGTCAAACGTGATCGTTAAAGAGAACGAGAGCCTGGACAGCGCATTACGCAGATTCAAGAGAAACTGCGCAAAGGCTGGTATCCAGCAGGAGATTCGTAAGAGAGAGCATTACGAAAAGCCCAGTGTAAGACGTAAAAAGAAGTCTGAAGCTGCAAGAAAACGCAAATTTAACTAAGTGTTTCATCAATCCCCAGTCATACGGCTGGGGATTTTTTCGTATCATGTTATAAGAGTCCGGCAGCGGGGAGTCGGGATTCATGTTTGAGCAGATTAAGCTGGCAGCGGCGGACGGACTGAAGCTTCCGAAGGACGTGGTGCTGGGTGAGGTCCTGATTTCATTCGTGGGACGATACAGCGTCACGGTGGAGAATTACCGGGGAATCCTGATCTATGACGACAAGACCGTGAAACTGCAGGCGAAGCATTGTAAGCTTGAGATCCACGGCAGGCGGCTTCACATCGATTATTATAATCACGACGAGATGAAGATCAGCGGGCAGATCCAGTCCATGGAATTTGGTGATTGACCGGAAAGGGGGAGGTCGCATGAAGCAGGCAGTTCTGCGCTTTTACGGCGGTTATCTTAGGATTCGGCTGGTGGGCTTCTCGCCGGAACGGTTTTTAAACCTGTGCATGGCAAACCAGATTTCCATCTGGGACCTGCGCTATGTGAAGGACAGCTATCAGTTTTACATTATGCTAAAGGATTACCGGCGTGTAAAGCCGCTTGTGCGGAAGTCTCATGTGCGTCTGAAAATTGAGGGAAGATATGGGCTTCCTTTTTTTTTACACCGGAATCGGAGGCGGAAGCTGTACGCTGCCGGGGTGGCGGCCTTCTTTGCGATTCTTTTTATCATGTCGAACTATATCTGGAATATCACTCTTGAGGGAAATTACCGATTTACGGACGATATGCTGTTACATTATCTGGATTCCCAGAAGATACGATACGGGGTTCCGAAAAAAAATGTGGACTGCGACAGTCTCGAGGAGTCCATCCGCACCGACTTCCCCGAGATCATCTGGGTGTCGGCGCGGATTTCCGGCACGCGGCTTATGATCCGTATAAAAGAAAATGATGTGATCGGGACAATTCCTAAAAAGGACGAAGAGCCGCGGGATCTGGTGGCATCCAAAGGAGGCGTCATCACCAGCATGATCGTCCGAAGGGGAAAGCCGCAGGTAAAGATCGGGGATACGATAGAGCCGGGACAACTCCTCGTAAGCGGCACAATCCCAATCTACAATGACGCGGAGGAGCTGGTGAACTGCCGGTATGTGCGGGCAGACGCGGATATTATTGCCCGCACGGAGTTTACCTACAGTGACACGATACCGCATTTCGTTGCGGAACGCTCTTACACCGGAAGGACGCGAAAGGGGCTTCGACTTAAAATCGCAGACATTTCCTTTTTGTGGATATTACCCTCAAACGGAGAAGAGACGTGGGAAATTTCGGCGGAAAGCCATCAGGCAGTTCTGTTTCAGGACTTTTACCTGCCGGTCTGGTTTGACAAAATTTCCGCGCGGGAATACGCACTCTATGAGAGAAAGCGGACAAATACCGAGGCGGAGGCAATGAAGGAGCATATTCAAAATCAGAAAATGAAAAATTTAATGGAAAAGGGGGTTCAAATAATTGAAAATGATGTTAAAATATCAGATAAGAATACCTGCTGGCTGGTTCAGGGACATATGAGCCTTGAAGAGCCGGTGGGAGTTGGACAGAATATCACGCAGACAGAGGAGATTAAACAGGCGGATGAGCGTAATGGAGACAATCATTGATATTCCCATCGAACACGAAAAAAATGTATGCGGTCAGTTTGACAGCTACTTAAAGAAGATTGAGCGGACGCTGCATGTGACGATCGTAGCGCGCGACGGAGCGATCAAGCTGATCGGGCCGGAGCAGATGGTCGGTCGGGCAAAGAGCGTGTTAAACAACCTGGTGGAGCTTTCAAAGCGCGGCAATGTCATCACCGAGCAGAGCGTGGATTATGCGCTGTCCTTATCGTTTACGGAGTCGGACGATGCGATTCTCGAGATTGACAGGGACATCATCTGCCGGACGGCAGGCGGGAAACCGGTAAAGCCAAAGACGATGGGGCAGAAGCAGTATGTGGATACCATCCGAAAGAAAATGATCGTCTTCGGGATCGGTCCCGCCGGTACGGGGAAGACCTACCTTGCGATGGCGATGGCAATCTCGGCATTTAAAAACGGCGAGGTGGGCAGGATCATCCTGACGCGCCCCGCCATTGAAGCAGGAGAGAAGCTCGGCTTTCTTCCGGGGGATCTGCAGAGCAAGATCGATCCGTACCTTAGGCCCCTGTACGACGCGCTCTACCAGATCATGGGGGCGGAGAGCTTTCTGCATAATTCGGAGAAGGGACTGATCGAGGTGGCTCCGCTCGCGTACATGCGCGGGCGGACGCTTGACAACGCTTACATTATTCTGGATGAGGCGCAGAACACAACGCCGGCGCAGATGAAGATGTTTCTAACGCGGATCGGTTTCGGCTCAAAAGTGATCATCACCGGCGACAAAACACAGAAAGATCTGCCGGGAGGAGCCGTGTCCGGGCTTGACATGGCGATGAAGGTGCTGCACAAGATCGACGACATCGGCTTCTGCACCCTGACAAGCAGCGACGTGGTGCGCCATCCGCTGGTGCAGAAAATCGTCCAGGCGTATGACGATTACGAAAAGAAGAACAAGCCCGCGTCGGAAGCGCCCGGAAAGCGGGGGCGCAAAAAACGGGAACATTAGGCGTGAAAACACGATGAAAGAAAAGAGGACAGGCGTATGACCATCCATATTGAATACGAGACAGATAAGAAGCTTGATGCGGATTACGAGAAAATCATCCACGACATCATTCCCGCGGCGCTCGACTATGAGAAATGTCCGTACGAGGCAGAAGTAAACGTGCTTTTAACGGATGACGAAGCAATCCGGGAGATCAACCGGGATTACCGCCGGATCGATGCGCCCACAGATGTGCTTTCATTCCCGATGATTGAATTTGAGAGTGCGGCCGATTTCAGCCATGTGGAGGATGCGGCCGCGGATTCTTTTAACCCGGAGAGTGGCGAGCTCATTTTGGGAGACATTATCATCTCGGTCGAAAAGGTAGATGAGCAGGCCGAAAGGTACGGCCACTCCAGGGAGCGCGAGCTTGCGTTCCTCCTCGCGCACAGTATGCTTCATCTGTGCGGATACGACCACATGGAGGAGGGCGAGCGGGAAGTGATGGAACAAAAACAGAGAGAAATATTAGAGGGGAACGGGTATTGCAGGTGAGAGAAAAAAAACAGATATGTAGAGGGAAAGGAATCGCAGTTCTGCTCGGCCTGTTTCTTTTTGGCGCGATTCTTCCCGGATGTTCAAGACCGGTATTCAGCTATCGGCAAATCGAGCTTGAGGAGACTTCGGAGACGGAGGAGTTCCCGGAGACGGAGGAGACCGCCGCGGAGCCGATTATGATCGAGACAGAGCCGGAGACGGAGACAGACCCCGAGGAGCAGGAGCCGCGGGTGGAAAAGGAGGGCATGATAAGGAGCTACCTGACCGGAGAGATGGTTCCGGTATCGCAGGGGAACCGGCGGCCGCTCGCGATCATGATGAGCAACGACAAGGCAGCGCTGCCCCAGTACGGCATCAACCGCGCCGGCGTGGTGTATGAGGCGCCGGTGGAGGGCAGCATGAACCGCTATATGGCGATCATCGAGGATTATGATGATCTGAACCGCATCGGTTCTGTGCGAAGCTGCCGAACCTATTATACCTATTTTGCCCGCGAGTTTGACGCCATCTATGCCCATTTCGGACAGAGCACCTTTGCCAAACCGTACCTTGAAAATGTGGACAATATAAACGGAATTGAAGGAATCGGAGGCACCGCGTATTACCGCGCAAAGGACAGGCGTGCCCCGCATAATGCGTACGCAAGCGCCGACGGGATCAGCCGTGCGATTGATAAGCTCGGCTATTCCCGGGAGTATGACGAGGATTACCACGGACATTTCCTCTTTGCGAGAACCGGTATGACGGCCCCGATGCGCGGGGTGGACGTAAGGGATGCGTGGAAGGTGACGCCGGGATACCCGTTAAATGATCCGTGGTTTGAGTACAATGAGGAGGACGGGCTTTACTATCGCTACCAGTACGGCGCTCCCCACAACGGAAATGAGGGACAGATCGCCGTGAAAAACATCATTATCCAGTACTGTTCCGCCGGATACTACGCGACTACGGAGTACCGCAATATCAATGTCCATGAATCGTCCTGGGGATATTATATCTCGAACGGTCAGGCGGAGGATATCACATGGGAGAAAGATGGGGAATTCGGCGTGACGCATTACTATGACGCGACCGGAAAGGAAATCGTCCTAAATCCCGGCAAGACCTGGATCTGCATTGTCACAACGAATGATATGAAGCCGGCGAAGATTGAGGGGCGGGAGTAAATTCGGATAAAACAGCAAAAATAAGCAGATACTATACTTACGGAGGGATTTTACATGAAAAAGTATATGATCTGTTTATTTTTATTTCTGGCAGTGA
>SFNH01000018.1 GCA_004554205.1 Clostridium sp. | reverse complement strand
TGATTATTGTTTCCGCGGTGGCAGGAATGGTTATATATGGAGTATAATAAAAGCATTACATCCGTCGACCGAACAAAAACGAAAACGCCGCCCGCGACCGAGGTGAGCCGCATGGCTGAACTGTCACCGAAAATCAAAAAGATAGTTTGCGGGACTTGACTTTTCCGTATTTTTCTTTTATAATCAATATACCCTATGGGGGTATATTGGAGAGGAGCGGGAAGATGATGGAGAAGCATAGCTGCTGTCACAGGACAAAGGAACGTTCAGAAAAGGAATATAAGGATCTGATCCACCGCTTAAACCGCATCGAGGGACAGATTCGGGGAGTTCGGGGCATGGTGGAAAAGAATGCCTACTGCCCGGAGATTTTAGTTCAGGTGGCGGCGGCAAACGCGGCGCTTAACAGTTTCACCAGGGTGCTTCTTGCAAACCATATCCGAACCTGCGTAGCGCAGGATATCCGGGACGGAAATGAGGATACTATTGATGAACTTGTGGCGACCCTGCAGAAGCTGATGAAGTAGGGCAGGGCTACCCTGCAGAAAGGAGGCGGAAAAGATGCAGCAGTATTCAGTGACCGGCATGAGCTGTGCGGCGTGCAGTGCCCGGGTGGAAAAAGCGGTGTCGAAGGTGCCGGGCGTAACGTCGTGTTCGGTAAGCCTTTTGACAAATTCTATGGGTGTGGAGGGAACGGCGGCGCCTGAGGCGATCATCGCCGCGGTCGAGGCGGCGGGATACGGCGCTTCCCAAAAGGGCGGGGCCGGGCAGGAAAAAAGCCGCAGAAACGGCTTACAGGCAGATGCGGAAGAAATGCTAAAGGACCGGGAGACGCCCGTTCTAAAACGGCGCCTTTCGTATTCCCTGGCTTTTTTGCTTGTACTCATGTATGTATCGATGGGTCATATGATGTGGGGCTTGCCGCTCCCGGCATTTTTTTCGGACAACCATGTGGCGATGGGGATTTTACAGCTTCTTCTGACCGTGGCGGTCATGGTGATCAACCAGAAGTTTTTTATAAGCGGATTTAAGAGCCTGTATCATAAAGCGCCCAATATGGATACGCTTGTGGCTCTTGGTTCCGCGGCGGCGTTTGTGTACAGCACCTACGCATTATTTGCCATGACAGACGCTCAGGTAAGGGGCGATATGACTGCCGTCATGGGCTGGATGCATGAATTTTACTTTGAGTCTGCGGCAATGATCCTGACGCTGATCACCGTCGGGAAAATGCTGGAGGCGCGCTCAAAGGGCAGAACCACAGACGCCTTAAAGGGTTTAATGAAGCTTGCGCCGAAGACGGCCGTGCTGCTCTCAGAGGGTCGGGAAGTGACAGTTGAAACCTGGCAGGTGAAGAAGGGAGATATTTTCCTTGTGCGGCCCGGCGAGAGTATTCCCGTTGACGGGATCGTCCTTGAGGGAAGCAGCGCGGTGAATGAATCGTCACTCACCGGCGAGAGCATTCCCGCGGACAAGGCGCCCGGTGACAGCGTCTCTGCGGCGACGGTGAACCAGTCGGGATTTTTAAAGTGTGAGGCGTCCAGGGTAGGCGAGGACACAACGCTCTCACAGATCATCCGGATGGTGAGCGACGCGGCGGCGACGAAAGCTCCGATCGCAAAGGTGGCCGACAGAGTGTCCGGCGTGTTTGTCCCGGCTGTGATCCTGATTGCCCTCGTGACAACAGCCGGCTGGCTGATCGCCGGGGAGAGCATCGGCTTTGCCCTTGCCCGCGGAAATTCCGTGCTGGTGATAAGCTGCCCCTGCGCGCTGGGGCTTGCGACTCCAGTCGCGATCATGGTCGGAAGCGGCATGGGCGCGAAGCACGGTATCATGTTTAAGACGGCGGTTTCTCTGGAAGAGGCGGGAAAGATTGAGATCGTGGCGCTTGACAAGACAGGAACCATCACAAACGGCGAGCCGAAGGTGACGGATCTGATTCCGGCGGAGGGCGTTGCGGAGCAGGAGCTGATCGCTCTTTCCTGCTCCCTTGAGGCAAAAAGCGAGCACCCGCTGGCAAAGGCGGTGCTTGAGAAGGCGGACGCTTTAGGGATCCGCGCCGAAGAAGTGACGGATTTTGCGGCGCTTTCGGGAAACGGATTGTCCGCCCGGCTTAACGGGGCGTATCTTCGCGGCGGGAGCCTCTCCTTTATCAGCGGCCAGATCCCGGTTCCGGAGTCCGTGCGCCTCCAGGCGGAGCAGCTTGCCGGGCAGGGGAAGACGCCTATGCTGTTTACGCGCGATGACACGCTTCTCGGCATCATCGCGGTGGCGGACACGATCAAGGACGACAGTCCGCAGGCGGTCCGGGAGCTCCAGAATATGGGAATCCGCGTAGTCATGCTGACCGGGGACAATGAGCGGACGGCGAAAGCGATCGGGGCGCAGGCGGGCGTCCGGGAGGTGATCGCCGGAGTTTTGCCGGACGGCAAGGAGAGCGCGATCCGTGCCTTAAAGGAGCAGGGGAAGGTGGCAATGGTCGGCGACGGGATCAACGACGCGCCGGCGCTCACCCGAGCGGACATCGGCATTGCCATCGGCGCGGGCACCGACATCGCCATTGACGCAGCCGATGTGGTGCTGATGAAAAGCCGCTTAAGCGACGTACCGGCCGCAATTCGCTTAAGCCGTGCGACGCTTAGGAATATCCATGAAAACCTGTTCTGGGCGTTTTTCTATAACGTGATCGGCATCCCGCTTGCGGCAGGCGTCTGGTATCCGCTTTTTGGACTTAAGTTAAATCCCATGTTCGGGGCGGCGGCGATGAGCCTGTCCAGCTTCTGCGTGGTGACGAACGCACTGCGGCTGAATCTTTTTGCGATGTATGACGCATCGAGAGATAAAAAGAGAAAACAGAAAAAAACAAAAAATGCGTTGAAGGAGGAAAAAGCAATGACAAAGACGATGAAGATTGAGGGGATGATGTGCGGGCACTGCGAGGCGCGCGTTAAAAAGACCCTGGAGGCGATTCCCGGCGTCGCGCAGGCCGAAGTGAGCCACGAAACCGGAACCGCAGTAGTGACGTTACATGAGGCGGTTGCCGACGAGGCGCTTAAGAAGGCGGTGGAGGAGCAGGATTACAAGGTGACGGAGATTGACACATAACAGATTGTTTAGAAAAATAAGGTAAGGTAATACAGCGAATATGGCACATATCCGCCTTCTAACTGGAATGGCAAGACGTATTATTGCTTAAATGACGGGAAAATGGTGACTGGCTACGCCATTATCGATGGACAGGGCCGTAAACGAGAATGATATCAATATTCCGTTTCCGCAGGTGGTGCTCAATCAGCCGAAGGTGTACCAGGAAGCGACGAATCTTGAGAATCTTTTTATTAGAAAAATTTTTCTGATTTGTGTTGACAATTAAAACAACTTATATTATACTATCAAAGGTATCGAGGCGTGGCTCAGTTTGGTAGAGCGCTGCGTTCGGGACGCAGAGGCCGCAAGTTCGAATCTTGTCGCCTCGACTTACTTTTGATAAAGTAAGTGTATATCTATGATATGGCCTCGTGGTCAAGCGGCTAAGACGACGCCCTCTCACGGCGTAAACCCGGGTTCGATTCCCGGCGAGGTCATAAGATGCTTTGGATATTCCTCCAAGGCATTTTTAACGCTTCCGTAGCGCAGTTGGTAGCGCAACGCATTCGTAATGCGTGGGTCGCCGGTTCGAGTCCGGCCGGGAGCTTAAGCCGGAAACCCTTGCAGGTAAAGGATTTCCGGCTTTTTCTTATCTTGAAATTAGGACTGTAAAAAATGAGAAAAAAACGGCATAAGTTCTTGACCTTAGTCTCTGCTTGTGTTATATTACATAGAATCATAAAAGAGGAGGATTTTAATTGTGAAAAAGAGAATTTTAGCATTAGCAATGGCCGTTTTAACGGCAGCATCCATGGCAGCATGCGGCAGCAATAAGACTGCTCAGAGCGGGTCAGCGGCGGCGACGGGAAAGGTTTACAAGATCGCTACGGACACGACCTTCGCACCGTTCGAGTTTGAGAACGATAAGGGTGAGATGGTCGGGATCGACCTTGACCTTCTGAAGGCGATCGCCGAGGATCAGGGCTTCCAGTATGATCTTGTCGTGGCAGGCTTCTCCGCGGCGATGACCGGCGTTGAGGCAGGCGAGTACGATGCGATGATCGCCGGTATGTCCATCACGGATGAAAGAAAGCAGAAGTATGATTTTTCCACTCCGTACTTTGATTCCGGAGTAGGCATGGGCGTTGCGGCGGATTCCGATATCGCTTCCTATGAGGATTTAAGAGGCAAGACCGTAGCGGCAAAGATCGGCACCGAGGGCTGCAGCTTCGCGGAGTCCATCGCGGATCAGTACGGATTCACCTTAAACCAGTTTGAGGATTCCTCCAGTATGTACCAGGATGTCCTTGCAGGCAATTCTGTGGCATGCTTTGAGGATTACCCGGTTCTCGGATATGAGATCACCCGCGGCACGGCCTTAAAGATGCCGCTTGAGATGGAGCGCGGCAATTCTTACGGTTTCGCGGTGCTCAAGGGGAAGAACCCGGAGCTGATCGAAATGTTCAACGCAGGTCTCAAAAATTTAAAGGACAGCGGAAAATACGACGAGATCCTGAACACCTACATCAGCAAGTAGGATAATATGCCTGAACGGCTGCGATCTGAGAACATATATTACTGAACAATTACGAACACATAGAACTGGAGATAAGGTGGGCAAACATGGCATTTGTTGAAATACTTGTAAATTATTTTCCGTCCTTTTGCGTAGCGCTCGGCGAGACTTTGAAGCTGACAGCGGTATCCCTGCTCTGCGCGACGGTGCTTGGCGTGATCTTTGGCCTGTTCAAGGTATCCGGCTTAAAGCCGCTGACGGTAATTGCAAATATCTATATTGATATTATCCGCGGTACGCCGCTGATGGTTCAGACGATGATCGTCTTTTACGGGATCAGCCAGGTGCTCCGTCCCTATGGATTCTCCTGGAGCAATATCGGCGGCAATTTTACGGCGGGCGCCGTGACTTTAAGCTTAAACGCCGGGGCGTACATGGCGGAGATCATCCGCGGCGGCATCGAGGCCATTGACAAGGGCCAGATGGAAGCGGCGCGCAGTCTCGGGCTTCCCTACGGGAAAGCCATGCAGAAGGTGATCCTGCCGCAGGCATTCCGCACCATGATGCCCTCAATTATCAACCAGTTTATCATCTCTTTAAAAGACACCTCCCTGATCTCGATCATCGGTATCCGGGAGCTTACCCAGAACGGCAAGATCATCGCGGCGAACTCCGCCTCGATGGTCATGGCGATCTGGCTGGTGGTCGCGGCGTTTTATCTGGTGATCTGTACGATCCTCTCAAAGATCGCGCTGATCGTGGAGAGGAAGGTGTCCTATGGCAGACAGTAAGATTTCAGTAACTAACTTAAAGAAAAGCTTCGGGAAGCTTGAGGTATTGCGGGGCATTGATCTGGAGGTCACAGAGGGAGAGGTGGTATGCCTGATCGGGCCGTCCGGCTCCGGCAAGAGCACATTCCTGCGCTGCTTAAACCGCCTGGAAAAGATTACCTTCGGCGAAGTGATCGTGGACGGACATCCGATCTCAGATCCGAATGTCAACATCAATAAGGTGCGTGAAAATATCGGTATGGTATTCCAGCACTTTAATCTTTTCCCGCATCTGACGGTGACGGAGAATATCACACTGGCTCCGGTGGAGCTAAAGCTGATGGACAAGGACAGCGCTGTAAAAAAGGCGGTCGAGCTTCTGACGCGCGTTGGGCTTGCGGACAAGGCGGATGCCTATCCCGCTCAGCTTTCAGGCGGCCAGAAACAGCGCGTTGCCATCGCACGCTCTCTTGCCATGAATCCGGATATCATGCTCTTTGACGAGCCCACCTCGGCTCTCGATCCGGAGATGGTTGGAGAAGTTTTAGAGGTAATGAAGCAGCTTGCCCTAGGCGGCATGACGATGGTGGTCGTGACTCACGAGATGGGATTTGCGAGAGAGGTCGCGGATCGGGTGATCTTCATGGACGATGGAGTGATCGTAGAGGAAGGAACGCCGGAAGAGATTTTCTCCCACCCGAAGGAAGAGCGGACGATCAGCTTCCTCAATAAGGTTTTATAGAGTTAAAATGCGATGAAAAAAGAAGGGGCGCTTTGCAAAGAAATATGCGTGCGTCTCTTTTTGCTTGCTTTTTTAACCAGTTTTTGTGTATAATAGCATCGGACTACACTAGATATGGAGGAGTATCATGGCGAAGACACAGTACAATGCTGACAGCATCACCGTTCTCGAGGGGCTGGAGGCTGTCCGGAAGCGTCCGGGTATGTATATCGGAGGCGTGGGAAGCAAGGGATTAAACCACCTGATCTACGAGATCGTGGACAATGCGGTGGACGAGCATCTTGCCGGGTATTGCAATAACATATGGGTTACGCTCGAGGCGGACGGCTCCTGCACCGTGAAGGATTCCGGGCGCGGAATCCCGGTGGAGATGCACAAGAAGGGCGTGTCCGCGGAGCGGATCGTGCTCTCGACCCTCCATGCAGGCGGAAAATTTGACAACGATGCCTACAAGACAAGCGGCGGTCTTCACGGCGTGGGCTCCTCGGTGGTGAACGCCCTTTCTGTCCACATGGACGTGAAGGTATATAAGAACGGTCTTATCCATCACGACGCTTACGAGCGCGGTATCCCGACCGTGGAGCTGACAGACGGCCTGCTGCCGGTTCTCGGAAAGACAAAGGAGACGGGGACCGAGATCAATTTTCTGCCGGACGGCGAGATCTTTGAGAAGACACGTTTTAAGGCGGACTGGCTGAAAAGCCGCCTTCACGAGACGGCATACTTAAACCCGGGGCTCTCGATCTATTACAGCAACCGGCGTCCCGGCGAGGAGGAGGACATCACCTACCATGAGCCGGAGGGGATCGTCGCGTATGTGAGGGAGTTAAACAACGGGAAAACCGCCATTCACGACCCAATTTATTTTAAGAGCGAGATCGACAAAATTGAGGTGGAGGCCGCGATTCAGTTCGTGGATACCTTTGAGGAAAATATTTTAGGCTTCTGCAACAACATCTTTACCCAGGAGGGCGGCACACACCTTGTCGGCTTTAAGACAAGGTTTACCCAGCTTATCAACTCCTATGCGAGAGAGCTTGGGATTTTAAAAGAGAAAGATCAGAACTTTACCGGCGCGGACACGCGAAACGGCATGACGGCGGTGATCGCGGTAAAGCACCCGGATCCCATCTTTGAGGGACAGACAAAGACGAAGCTTGCGAGCGCCGACGCCACAAAAGCGGTATTTACGGTGACGGGCGACCTGCTGCAGCACTATTTTGACCGGAATCTTGAGACGTTGAAGGCGGTCATCGCCTGCGCCGAGAAATCGGCGAAGATCCGAAAAGCGGAGGAGAAGGCGAAGACCAATCTGCTTACCAGGTCAAAGTTTTCCTTTGACAGCAATGGGAAGCTGGCGAACTGTGAGAGCCGCGACGCGGAGAAGTGCGAGATTTTTATCGTTGAGGGCGACTCTGCGGGAGGTTCCGCAAAGACTGCGAGAAACCGCCAGTATCAGGCGATTCTTCCGATCCGCGGAAAAATTTTAAACGTGGAGAAGGCGTCCATGGACAAGGTTCTCGCAAATGCAGAGATCAAGACGATGATCAACGCCTTCGGCTGCGGCTTTTCCGAGGGCTACGGAAACGATTTTGACATTACGAAGCTGCGCTATAACAAGATCATCCTGATGACGGATGCGGACGTGGACGGGAGCCACATCGACACGCTGCTTCTGACTTTTCTCTACCGGTTTATGCCGGAGCTCATTTACGACGGACATGTGTTTATCGCCATGCCGCCCCTTTACAAGGTGATTCCGGCGAGAGGACAGGAGCAGTATCTGTATGATGACAAGGAGCTGGAGCGTTACCGGAAGAATCATACGGGAGATTTCCGCCTTCAGCGCTACAAGGGTCTTGGCGAGATGGATCCCGAGCAGCTCTGGGAGACGACCCTAGATCCCGACAGACGGGTGCTGAAGCGTGTGGAGATCGAGGATGCAAGGCTTGCCTCCGAGATGACGGAAATGCTGATGGGAAGCGAGGTTCCGCCCCGCAGACAGTTTATTTATGAACATGCAGATGAAGCAGAGATCGATGCGTAAGGAGAAAGAACCATGGCTGAGAAAATTTTGACAACGGAATACTCGGAGGAGATGCAGCGCAGTTATCTGAATTACTCCATGAGCGTCATCACTGCGAGGGCGATCCCCGACGCGAGGGACGGCTTAAAGCCGGTGCAGCGGCGCGTACTCTACGATATGAGCGAGTTAAAGCTAGGGCATGACAAGCCGCACAGAAAGTCGGCGCGTATCGTCGGCGACACCATGGGTAAATACCATCCCCACGGCGACAGCTCCATCTACGAGACGCTCGTGGTAATGTCCCAGGAGTTCAAGAAGGGCATGGCGCTTGTCGACGGGCACGGGAATTTCGGCTCGATCGAGGGCGACGGCGCGGCCGCCATGCGTTACACCGAGGCGCGCCTAAAAAAATTTGCGGAGGAGGTCTACTTAAAAGACCTTGACAAGACGGTAAATTTCATCTCCAACTATGATGAGTCCGAGAAGGAGCCGGAGGTTCTCCCTGTCCGTGTGCCGAATCTCCTGATCAACGGCGCGGACGGCATCGCGGTCGGCATGAGCACCAGTATCCCGCCCCACAATCTCGGCGAGGTGATTGACCTGGTGCAGGCCTACATTGACAATCCGGAAATGTCCGTGAAAGAGATGATGGAACTCATGCCCGGTCCGGATTTCCCAACCGGAGGCATTATCGCAAACAAGAGCGAGCTTGCGGAAATTTATGAGACAGGCGCCGGTAAGATCAAGCTGCGCGGTAAGATCGAGGTGGAGCTTGGCAGGCGAAAGAGCGATAAGGACAAGCTGGTGATCAGCCAGATCCCGTACACCATGATCGGCGCGGGTATCAATAAATTCCTGACGGATGTGGCGGAGCTCGTGGAGACTAAAAAGCTGCCGGACGTGGTCGACATCTCGAATCAGTCGGGCAAGGAGGGCGTCCGCATTGTGCTGGAGCTTAAGAAAGATGCAGATATCGAGAAGATCAGGAACATTCTTTACAAGAAGACGAAGCTCGAGGACACATTCGGCGTCAATATGCTGGCGATCGCAAACGGGCGTCCGGAGACCTTAAACCTGCACGGTATTTTGAGCAATTATCTGGAATTCCAGTATGAGAACGCCACCAGAAAGTACCGGACGCTGCTTGAGAAGGAGCTGGAGAAAAAGGAGATCAGGGAAGGCCTTATCAAGGCATGCGACGTGATCGACTTAATCATCGCGGTTCTCCGCGGCTCGAAAAATTTAAAGGACGCGAAGGCGTGTCTGATGAGCGGGGACATCTCCAATATCAAATTCCGGAATCCGGGCTTTGAGGAGGACGCGAAAAAGCTTCATTTCACGGAGAAGCAGGCGGGGGCGATCCTGGAAATGCGCCTGTATAAGCTGATCGGCCTTGAAATTCTGGCTCTTGAGAAGGAGTATAAGGAGTGCTTAAAGAAAATTGCGGAGTACGAAAAGATCTTAAAGAGCCGCGCCGCCATGAATCAGGTCATCAAGGAGGATCTTGCAAATATTAAAAGCGAGTTTGCCTCGCCGCGCAGGACGTTTCTTGAGGACGGCAAGGAAGCGGTATACGAGGAGGCTCCGGTCAAAGTACAGGAGGTCGTGTTTGTCATGGACCGCTTCGGCTACTGTAAGCTTCTTGACCGGGCGGCTTATGAGCGTAGCCAGGAGACGGTGGAGACGGATTACAGGTATGTAATACCGTGTCTGAATACGGACAAGCTGTGCATCTTTACCGACACGGGAAGCCTGCACCAGACGAAGTTGATGGACATCCCCTTCGCAAAGCTTAAGGACAAGGGGACGCCGATCGACAATGTGAGCAAGTATGACGGCGGGAAGGAAGAGATCGTCTTCCTCACAAGCCTGGGGCGGCTGACAGGGCAGATGCTTTTGTTTGCGACGAAGCAGGCGATGGTAAAGCAGGTTCCGGCGGAAGAATTTATTACCAACAACCGCACGGTCGCGGCGACGAAGCTTCAGGACGGCGACAGCCTCCTCACTGTGCGCGTAGTCGGAACAGAGACGGATGTAGTGCTCCACAGCAGCGACGACATGATGCTTAGGTTCTCCATGGAGGAGATCCCGGAGCTAAAGAAAAATACCCGCGGTGTGCGCGGCATGAAGCTCAGCGCGGGAGCCGAGCTTCACGCGGTGTATTTTGTCGGTCAGGAACCGGTGATCGCCATCAATAAAAAAGAAGTACACTTAAACAGACTGAAAATGGCAAAGCGCGACGGGAAGGGAACGAAGGTCCGCAAATAGGGTTGATTTTTCCGCGGATCTGCGGTAAGATATGGTAACTGTGAAGGTACTGAACAGTTACGAAATGAGGAGAATGAGGAGTTTGCGATGATGGAAAAGAAATTGCGGGTAGGCGTGCTTGGCGCGACCGGTATGGTAGGACAGAGATTTATCGCTCTGCTTGAAAATCACCCGTGGTATGAGGTCGTAACGGTGGCTGCGAGCCCGCGTTCCGCGGGAAAGACCTACGAGGAGGCGGTTGGCGGACGCTGGAAGATGGCGACGCCCATGCCGGAAGCGGTGAAAAAGCTGGTCGTGATGAATGTAAATGAGGTCGAGAAGGTTGCCGAGGGCGTGGATCTTGTATTCAGCGCCGTGGATATGACGAAGGATGAGATCCGGGCGATCGAGGAAGCGTATGCGAAGACTGAGACGCCGGTTGTGTCCAACAACAGCGCGCACCGGTGGACGCCGGATGTGCCGATGGTGATCCCGGAGGTGAACCCGGAGCATTTTCAGGTGATCGAATTCCAGAAAAAACGCCTTGGGACAACGCGCGGTTTTATCGCCGTGAAGCCGAACTGTTCCATCCAGAGCTACGCCCCGGTCTTAAGCGCATGGAAGGAGTTTGAGCCGTACGAGGTGGTTGCCACGACCTACCAGGCGATCTCGGGCGCGGGAAAGACATTTCAGGACTGGCCGGAGATGGAGGGCAACATCATCCCGTATATCGGCGGCGAGGAGGAAAAGAGCGAGCAGGAGCCGCTTCGCATTCTGGGAGAGCTTAAGGACGGCGTGATCGTGAAGGCATCGGAGCCGGTGATCACCTGCCAGTGCATCCGCGTGCCGGTCTTAAACGGACACACCGCGGCTGTATTTGTAAAGTTCAGGAAAAAGCCGACGAAGGAAGAGCTGATTGACCGCCTTGTAAAGTTTAAGGGACTTCCGCAGGAGTTAAGTCTGCCGAGCGCCCCGAAGCAGTTTATGCGGTATATGGAGGAGGACGACCGTCCGCAGATCACTCTCGATGTGGATTTTGAGAACGGCATGGGGATTTCCGTGGGGCGGTTAAGAGAGGATACGGTCTATGACTACAAGTTCGTCGGACTGTCTCATAACACGGTCCGCGGCGCTGCCGGCGGCGCGGTGCTGTGCGCGGAGCTTCTGACGGCGCAGGGCTTCATATGCGCGAAGGACTGAGCGGCGCGTGAAAATAAATCAGGGGAAGGTTGGGGTCATTATGGCATGGAAAAAAGAGGTATTCGGTACGCTCTGCAACGGAGCGCAGGCAGACAAGTACATTCTGACAAATGAAAACGGCGTCTCCGCCGCGTTTACAAATCTGGGAGCCATCTGGCTTGAGATGAGAGTGCCGGACAAGAACGGCAACATAGACGATGTGCTTTTGGGGTATGATACGGTTGAGAAATGCACGACGATGAGCGGCCATCTGGGAGAGATCGTGGGGCGCAATGCGAACAGGATCGGCGGCGCCTGCTTTACATTAAACGGGGTCACTTACGCGCTGGCAATCAATTCGGGAAGCAAAAACAATCTGCACAGCGGCCCCGACTATTACCGCGACCGTCTGTGGGATACCGAGGTGGAGGAAACCGGGCTTGGAACCAGGATCACGTTCTCGCTGTTTAGTCCCGACGGAGACCAGAACTATCCGGGAAACGCCAGTATCGCCGTCAGCTACACGCTGACGCCCGATAACAGTGTGCGGATCGATTACCACATGGTATGCGATGAGGACACAATCGCAAATTTCACAAACCACGCATACTTTAACCTGGCGGGACACAGCTCTGGAAGCGCGTTAAAGCAGAAGGTATGGATTGATGCGGATTACTTCACCATTGCCGATGTAGAGTCCATTCCGACCGGCGAGCTTGTCTGTGTGAAGGGTACGCCGATGGACTTTACGGAGCTTAAGGAGATCGGGCGCGACATTGACGCGGATTATGAACCGCTCAAATTTGGATGTGGCTACGACCACAACTGGGCGCTGAATCACAAAAAAGGCGAGCTTGCGCTGTCGGCAAAGGCCGTGGATGAGGCAAGCGGCCGTGTGATGGAGGTTTACACGGATCTTCCCGGCATTCAGTTTTACACGGCAAACTTTTTGTCTGATGTAATCGGAAAAGATGGCGCGGTGTATGCCCCGCGCAGCGGTTACTGCTTTGAGACCCAGTATTTCCCGGACGCCATCAACAAGCCGCAGTTTGATTCTCCGGTATTAAAAGCCGGCGATGAGTACAAGACTACGACGATTTACCGTTTTTCGTAACTGTTCAGTACCTTCACAGTTACGGGCAAAAATCCATGAAAATTGTCTTCGGCAATGGGATTTTTGCCTGCTTTTGCTGCGTTTCCTTACGGTCAGCGCAGTAAATGCGCAGACCTATTGAACAGGTACCGTTTTTCAAATATCTGACAGATTACGCAGAAGATACTAGTGTATTATCATTTCTGAATCACATACTAACATCGTAACACAAAACAAACCGATTCAGAAAGGAGGCCAATCAAATGGCAAGCAGATCTTCTAACAGGGCAGAAGTGCCGGAGGCAAAAGAGGCGCTCGACCGTTTCAAAATGGAAGTGGCAAGCGAGCTGGGCGTGCCGTTATCTAACGGCTACAACGGAAACCTGACTTCCGCACAGAACGGTTCTGTGGGCGGTTATATGGTTAAGAAAATGATCGAGGCTCAGGAGAAGCAGATGGCCGGCAAGTAAGCCATAGCCTAACTCTCGAGGAAATCCCGGAGATCGCTCCGGGATTTCTTTTGTGAAAAAAGCACTTGTACAACTTAAGGGAACAGGCTATAATGGTAGAGATTAAGAAGATCAGGAGAAAATGATCATGCGTGTGATAGCCGGAAGCGCAAGGCGGATTCCTTTAAAGACTCCGGACGGGCTTACAACCCGGCCTACTCAGGATAGAATCAAGGAAACGCTGTTTAATATGATCCAGTATCAGCTTGCGGACTGCGTATTTCTGGATCTGTTTGCCGGCAGCGGCGCGATCGGCATCGAGGCGCTGAGCCGCGGGGCGGATACGGCAGTCTTTGTGGAGCAGGACGAGCGGGCAGTTCAGGTCGTCCGGGAAAATTTAAGGGCGACAAGGCTCGAGGAGCGGGCGGCAGTTATGCACTGTGACGCGCTCACCGCGCTAAAGCGGCTTGAGGGCAAGTACCGGTTTGATTACATTTTTATGGATCCGCCGTACAGTCACGGTCTGGAAAGACAGATGCTCGCATATTTAGAGACGTCTGATCTGATCGACAGACAGAGCACCATCATCCTTGAGGCCGCTCTTGAAACCGATTTCTCCTGGCTTGAGGAGATGGGCTATATGACGGAGAAAATAAAACAGTACAAGACAAACAAACATATGTTTGCATACCGGGAGAAATAAGATGGCGATTGCAGTATATCCGGGGAGCTTTGATCCCGTCACGCTCGGACATATGGACATCATCGAGCGCACGGCGCACATGATGGACCGGGTGATCATCGGGGTTTTGCAGAATAATTCAAAAACTCCGTTGTTTTCTGTCAAAGAACGTGTTAATATGTTAGAGAGCGTTACCTCTCATCTTGATAATGTAAAGGTGGAATCCTTTGACGGTCTGCTGGTCGATTTCGTGCACAGGTGCGGGGCGGGCGTGATCGTGAGGGGACTTCGCGCGATCACAGATTTTGAATATGAGCTTCAGATGGCGCAGACGAACCGCGTCATTGCGCCGGATATCGACACCGTTTTTCTGACGACGAACTTAAAGTATTCTTATTTGAGTTCCAGCATCGCGAAGGAAATCGCGGCCTACGGCGGGGACATCGACGGCTTTCTCCACCCGCTTATCGCAGAGAAGGTGCGGGAAAAACTGAGCAGATAAATGGTGGATGCCAATCAAGATAGAATAAGGAGAGTAAAACATGAGCAGGATCGAACAGTTAATCGGCGAAATCGAGGAGTACATTGACAGTTGTAAATTTCAGCCCCTGTCCTCCACAAAGATTCTTGTGAACAAGGAGGAGATCGAAGAGCTTTTGGTAGAGCTGAGACTTCGCATCCCCGATGAGATCAAAAAATACCAGAAGATCATCAGCAACCAGGACGCCATCTTAAACGAGGCCCGCACCCAGGCCGACGCCATGCTGGCGGAGGCGACCGCCCAGACCAACGAGCTGGTCAATGAGCACGAGATCATGCAGAAGGCGTATGCCAATGCGAACAAGGTGGTCGAGGAGGCGCAGGCACAGGCGCAGGCGATCATCGACAGCGCCGTCGCAGATGCGAACAGCATCCGCCAGGGTTCCATCAACTACACCGACGATATGCTAAGAAGCTTACAGACCATCATCACCCACTCCATGGAGGCAGCGCAGAGTCGCTTTGACACGTTTCTATCCTCAATGCAGTCCAGCTACGACATTGTGACCTCCAACCGCAACGAGCTGGCGGGAAGCGTATCTACGGTCAGCGAGGAAGAGCCCCAAAAAGAGCAGTAAGAGCCGCAAATACCGCGCAGGCGAGCGCCGCGTGAAGGATTTTCCACAGTACATAGTGCCGGACATTCAGTCCGGCATTTTTTGTTTCACAACGGATAACGCTTTTCGTCTGGAAAATCCCGGACAGCCCGCCGAAGGAGACACAGGCGAGGACGGCAGGAAGTACAAGGCTGCGCGGCAGAAAGATACAGAGGCTGTGTACGCCCACCGTGATCTCTGTTACCGCGACGCACATTGCTTTGACTGTATCGGAAAAAAACGGACAGGCGTTGATCCAGGCGGCAAGAATGGAAAAAAGCATCATGTATGCTCCGATCAGCACCATCGTCTCGCAGGTTGAGTGGATGATCTTCTCAAGCGATACGGGAGCACCCTGCTGCACCGTCACCTCGGAAAGCGATGAGACATTGTCTCCCGCGGATTTATTCCGCGGCTCTTTGTCTTTCCGATAGACCCGTCCTGCGATGACGGACAGTGGAAGGATCGGAAGATACATACAGAGCAGAAGCAGAATCGGGGAAACAAAAAAAGGAATCTGATTTCTCACATAGCCCAGAAGAAACATCGGGCTTGGATGGTTGCAGATCGCAAGGAGCTGCTTTGCCTCCCTCTCTGTGATCCTCCCGCTCTCAAGGAACTGCGCGCAGAGACGCGCCCCGAGCGGATAACCGCATAAAAGCCCGCACAAAAGCACATAGGCGCCGGGCATGGAGAGGTGGAACATCCGCTTAAAGAGCGGGTATACCGGGCGCATTATGAGCTCAACTGCGTGTAAGGCAACGATTGCCTGGGTGCAGATGATAAACGGCGACAGCGTGGGAAGCACCACATGAAACCACAGCAAAAGGCCGTCAGACGCACCTTTCACGGAAACAACCGGAAAGACGAGCAAAAGGTAGAGGAGAATGACGGCAAGACAGCTTTTTCGGTTCATGGGAAGACGCCCCCTTTTTCTTTCTACACTTTATGAGATGGAAGCGGTTTCTATGAGGCTATTGTAACTGACTGTTCCCATAAGCAAAATTTTGTGATATACTTCTACTGATTTATGATTTTTTCCATGCGAGACGAGAGGAGAAAGATGAATTTACCCCAGACTTTCTTAGACAGGATGAAGCAGCTTCTTGGCGGGGAGTATGAAGCCTGGCTTGCAAGCTATGCGTCTCCTGCGTTTCAGGGGCTCCGTATCAACCGCGCAAAGCTCACCGCGAAAGAGTGGGAGCGCATCGCGCCTTTCCCCCTGCAGCCGGTGCCGTGGACGGATAACGGCTATTACTGTGGGGAGGAGCGGCCCTCCAGACATCCCTATTACTATGCGGGCCTGTACTACCTTCAGGAGCCCAGCGCCATGGCCCCCGCGGCGATCCTTCCGGTCGCGCCTGGGGATAAGGTGCTCGATCTGTGCGCCGCTCCCGGCGGGAAAAGCACGGAGCTCGGGGCGAGACTTTTCGGCGAGGGACTCCTGGTGTCCAACGACATCAGCAATTCCCGGGCGAAAGCGCTCCTTAAAAACCTGGAGCTGTTCGGTATCCCGAATATCTGTGTGACGAGTGAGACGCCGGAAAAGCTGGCGGATACCTTCGGCGCGTTTTTTGACAGGATTCTGGTCGATGCGCCGTGCTCGGGCGAGGGAATGTTCCGAAAAGATGAAACTCTGATTAGGAGCTGGGAGGAACGCGGACCGGAATACTATGCGCCGATTCAGAGAAATCTTTTAAAAGAAGCGGTGCGGATGTTAAAGCCGGGCGGGCTGCTCTTATATTCGACCTGCACCTTCGCAAAGGAGGAGAACGAGGACGCTATCGACTGGATCTTAAAAGAAGCGCCACAGATCAGCCTGATTCCGATCCCGCTCTGGGAAGGGGCAGAAAGGGGCGTGGACGAAAAGCCGGTCATCCGCCTGTTTCCGCATAAGATTAACGGTGAGGGGCATTTTCTGGCGCTGCTTAAAAAAAACGGGGAGACTGCTTTTCCCGAGCCGGAGACCGCGCGGAAAAATGAGGTGTCCGCCGATATTGTCCGCCTTGAGGAAAAAAGCGATTTTTGCGAGTGGGAAGCGCTTGTGCGCGGCAGGTTTGAGCGAAGCCGCATGATGGTAAAAAACGGTATGGTGTATTATCTCCCGGAAGGTTTTGACCCGCGCATAAAGCTCCGCTATCTTCGCACGGGACTTTTGCTCGGAGAATGGAAAGGGGCAAAATTTGAGCCGTCCCAGGCGGTGGCAATGGCGCTTCAGAAGCGGGAATTTGCCCGAAGCTTTTCCATGAGCTGTGAGGATGAGCGCGTGATCCGCTACTTAAAGGGCGAGACGATCCTTTTGAAGGATGAGGAAGCGTTAGAGAAGGGATGGGTTCTGGTGTGCGTGGACGGTTATCCCATCGGCTGGGCAAAATGCACGGGCAAAAGCCTCAAAAATAAATATTATCCGGGTTGGCGGTGGCAGTGACAGGAACGTTTTTGTGCCGCACCCCTGCTAAAGACGAAGTGGAGGAGATTCGATGGAGGAGATAAAAAAGGAAACACTTTTGAGAACCCTGGAAAAAAAGCGTGCCGTGATCTTTGATCTGGACGGCACTCTGGTCGATTCCATGTGGATGTGGAAGGAGATCGATGTGGAGTTCCTCGGGCGCTTCGGCCATGAGTGTCCGCCGCTTCTTCAGAAGGAGATCGAGGGCATGAGCTTTTCGGAAACGGCGGTCTACTTTAAGGAGACCTTTAAGCTTCCGGTGAGTTTAGAGGAGATCAAGCAGGCGTGGACCGATATGAGCATCGAGAAGTACCGCCACGAGGTTCCGTTAAAAAAAGGCGCCGAACGGCTCCTCAAATATCTGAGAGCCACGGGAAAGAAGGCCGGGATTGCGACCAGCAACGGGCGCGCGATGGTGGACGCGGTGCTACAATCGCTCGGGATAACCTCTTATTTTGACGTGATCACGACGGCGTGTGAGGTCGCGGCGGGAAAGCCGTCGCCGGATATCTATCTGAAGGTTGCCGGGGCGCTTGGGGTGCCGCCGGAACAGTGCATGGTATTTGAGGATATTCCGGCGGGCATTCAGGCTGGTCTTGCCGCCGGGATGCAGGTCTGCGCTGTGGAGGATGAATTTTCCGCGAAGATGCGGGAGGAGAAATACCGGCTGGCGGATTATTTTATCAGGGACTATGATGCTATTTTTGAAAATATATAAGAAAGGCGGAATCAAAGATGAAAATTGCCGTTGTGACAGGGGCGTCTTCCGGGATGGGAAGAGAGAGCATTATCCAGCTTTCGGAGCGTTTTCCGGGTCTTTCTGAGATCTGGGCGGTGGCGAGGCGGGAGGAGCGCCTTAAGGAGCTTAAGGAAAAAATCCGTGTCCCGCTTCGCATTTTCCCGCTGGATCTGTGTGAGGACGGCGCGCTCACGCCGCTTGAGCGGGCGCTCATGGAGGAAAAACCGGAGGTAAGGATTCTGGTAAATGCTGCGGGGTTTGGGAAGATCGGTAAGGAGGAAGACCTCCCGATCGCGGATGAGCTTGCCATGGTGCGCTTAAACTGTGAGGCGCTCTGCGGTGTGACCCACATAACGCTTCCCTATATGCCGAAACACAGCCGCATCATTCAGTTTGCATCCGCGGCGTCATTTCTGCCGCAGCCGGGCTTTGCGGTGTATGCGGCGACGAAGTCCTTTGTGTTAAGCTACAGCCGCGCGCTGAACGCAGAGCTACGCTCCCGCGACATCGCGGTGACTGCCGTCTGCCCGGGGCCGGTGCGCACAGAATTTTTCGATATTGCGGAGACGACGGGAAAGATTCCGCTTTATAAGCGGCTTGCCATGGCAGATCCGGTGAAGGTGGTGCGCCTGGCGCTTTATGACAGCATGGTGGGAAAGAGCGTATCGGTGTACGGCCCGCTTATGAAGGCGTTTTATGTGCTCTGCAAGGCGCTTCCCCACGAGGCGCTTTTAAGAGGGATGGAGCTGATCAAATGAGGAGATTACAATAACCATGAAGTCCATCATTGTAAGTGAAAACGAGGCCGGACAGCGGCTTGATAAGCTGCTGGGAAAGTATTTAAACCTGGCGGGAAAAGGCTTTCTCTACAAGATGATGCGAAAGAAAAACATCACCCTGAACGGAAAAAAATGTGATGGCTCGGAGAGGCTTTCTGAGGGGGACGAGGTGAAGCTGTTCCTTGCGGGCGAGACCATCGAGAAGTTTTCTGAAGTGAGGGTGCAGCAGGTTAAGAGGCAAAAGCTTGATATCGTGTACGAGGATAAGCATATTCTGCTGGTAGATAAGCCCCCCGGTATGCTCTCGCAGAAGGCAAAGGATTCGGACGAGTCTCTTGTGGAGTATGTGATCGACTATCTGCTCACATCGGGACAGCTTAAGGAGGAGGAGCTGCGCAGCTTCCGCCCGTCGGTGTGCAACCGGCTCGACAGAAATACCAGCGGGCTTGTGGCTGCCGGGAAGTCTCTTGCCGGGCTTCAGATGCTCTCCGCCGTGTTTAAGGATCGTTCCCTTCACAAATATTATCTCTGCGCTGTTAAGGGCAGGGTGGAAGGGTCGCGGCTGATCAAAGGGTATCTTAAGAAGGATGAGCGGAGCAATCAGGTTACGGTCTCAGAGACTGAGCTTCCGGACAGCTCGCCGATTTGCACGGAGTATGAGCCGATAAGGGAAAAGAACGGCTTTACGCTTTTGAAGGTCATGCTGATCACGGGGCGCACGCACCAGATCCGCGCCCACCTTGCCGCCATCGGTCACCCGATCGTGGGGGATTACAAGTACGGAGACGCTAAGACCAACGAGGAGGTAAAACGGCGCTTTCAGATCCGCTCCCAGATGCTTCACTCTTATGAGATGGTTTTCCCGGAGCTTGAGGGAGAATTTGCTTATTTAAGCGGACGCGCCTTTCGCGCTCCGGCGCCGCAGGAGTTTTCACGGGTGTTTGGAGAAGAGGAGTAGAAAGATGGGAACATGGAAGAGCAGAGGGCTTCGCGGCTCCACCCTGGAGGATATGATCAACCATACCAACCAGATTTACCGGGAGAAAAGGCTGGCGCTGATTCAAAAGATTCCGACGCCGATCACGCCGATCAATATTGAGAAGGAGAGCAGGCACATTACGCTTGCGTATTTCGACCAGAAGAGCACTGTGGACTACATCGGGGCGGTACAGGGAATCCCGGTGTGCTTTGACGCCAAGGAGTGCGCGGTCCGCACCTTTCCCCTGCAGAATGTCCACGAGCACCAGATCCTTTTTATGAAGGAGTTTGAGGAGCAGGGCGGAATCGCGTTTATCATTCTTAATTTCACGGAAGAGGACGAGATCTACTACATCCCGTTTCGGGATTTATACCGCTTTTGGGAGCGGATGGAGGCGGGTGGAAGGAAGAGCTTTACCTATGATGAGATTGACCGGTCTTTCTGTATTCGTCCAAACAGGGATATTCTTGTGCACTATCTGGAAACAATACAGATGGATCTTGAGAGACGGGAGGATCGTTAAAGATGGTATTTTCGATCATAAAGCAGTCCATAGACATCCGCCTGGGCTTTCCGAAACTTCCGAAGATCAGCGCTGACACGGAGTGCATTGCCGTCATCGGTATGTTGGCAAAGCTCTATCAGCTCCCGCTCCCCAAGCGACGAAAAGAGCTTGCACGGATGCAGGGGGAGCTTGCGGAGAAAACGAAAGACCTTCCCGCTTCGGAGGAGATGGAAAGGCTTGAGCAAATGCTCTATGCTTATGAGCCGAAGAACGCTGTGGACGACGAGAAATATGAATTGATGAAATACTGCTATGAGCAGACCTAAATCACCCATGAAAAAGGAGGAAAATTATGGCTGACAAACGTATTATTCAGGTAGATGAGAAGGTTCCCGTGCAAATGCTGATACCGCTGAGCATACAGCATATGTTTGCAATGTTCGGGGCATCGGTTCTTGTTCCGTTTCTCTTTGGCATCAGCCCGGCGATCGTTCTTTTTATGAATGGCTTCGGGACGCTTCTTTTCATTCTGATCACAAAGGGGAAGGCTCCCGCCTATCTCGGCTCAAGCTTCGCGTTTCTGGCGCCCGCGGGGATCGTGATCGCAAACTACGGCTATCCGTATGCGCTCGGCGGCTTCGTCGTAGTCGGTTTTCTCGGCTGTGTCCTGGCATTTATCATTTACAGGTTCGGCACGAAGTGGATTGATGTGGTGCTCCCGCCGGCGGCGATGGGGCCTGTTGTGGCGCTGATCGGCCTTGAGCTTTCCGGCTCCGCGGCAGGTACTGCGGGACTTTTGGAGGAGCACATCGACCCGAAGAACCTGATCGTATTTTTGGTGACGCTCGGCATTGCGGTGTTTGGCTCTATCGTATTTAAAGGGTTCCTCTCCGTGATTCCGATTCTCGTTGCGGTCATTGCCGGATACGCGGCAGCGGTTGCCTGCGGGATTGTGAGCTTTGCGGAGGTGGCCGCGGCGCCGTGGCTTGCTCTGCCGAATTTTACCGCTCCGAAATTTAACGCGGAAGCTATCCTGATCATTCTCCCGGTTATCCTGGTGATCGCGTCGGAGCATATCGGACATCAGGTCGTGACGAGCAAGATCGTCGGACGCGACCTGTTAAAGGATCCGGGGCTCCACAGAAGTCTCTTTGCAGATAATTTCTCGACTATGCTCTCCGGTCTGATCGGTTCCGTTCCGACCACGACCTACGGCGAGAATATCGGCGTCATGGCAATGACCGGTGTGTACAGCGTGTACGTTATCGCAGGTGCGGCCGTGCTCTCCATCGTCTGTTCCTTTGTGGGCAAGTTGTCTGCGCTGATCAGCACGATCCCGGGCCCGGTTATCGGCGGAATTTCCTTCCTGCTGTACGGAATGATCGGCACCTCGGGTCTTCGGATTCTCGTGGACGGAAAAGTCGACTTCGCAAAATCCAGGAACCAGGCGCTGACTTCCGTGATCTTCGTGACCGGGCTTTCCGGGATCGCGGTCCGGTTCGGAAATGTCGAGCTTACCGGAATGGTGCTGGCGTGCGTAGTCGGAATGCTTTTAAGCCTGTCCTTCTATGCCCTTGACAGGCTGAGACTGACGAATGATGGAGAGGATGCGTAAATTTATGGGATTAACCATGAAATACACAGGATATGAACTCCTTTGGCTGATACTGATCTATTCGTTCGCGGGCTGGTGCATGGAGGTGTGCACAGCGGCGGCAAGGCATCACAAGCTGGTCAATAAGGGATTTTTAAACGCGCCGTTTTGTATGCTCTACGGCGCATCGGCGGCGGCGTTTGCAATTTTTTTGCCGGACCTTAAGGATCATCCTGTCTTTCTGTTCCTGGGCGGCATGATCCTGGCATCCTTCCTGGAATACTGGACGGGTCGCGTTATGGAGCGCCTGTTCCACCGGAAATGGTGGGATTATTCCGGGGAGAAGTGGCAGCTTGATGGCTACATATGTCTCAGAAACTCGGTTTTACTGGGGCTTTTCGCTGTCCTGACGATAAAATTCGCAAATCCGCTTCTGCTCTCTGTTGTACACATGCTCCCTCGTCCCGTTGGGAATGTGTTTTTGTGGGTGGTCTACCTGATTCTTGCCGCGGACGCGGCAGGAACAACGGTTGCGCTTCTTGAGCTCCATCACAAGCTTAAGCGCATCGACCAGCTCACCGAGGATCTGCAGCGCCTTTCCGACTCCCTCGGGAATGCGATCACAAGACGGATTCAGCGACGTATGATGGGCGCTTACCCGAATATCTCCCTTCAGAATCTTTTGGAGGAGCGCAAAAAGGAGCAGGAGCGGCAGAGGGCGGCCGAGCGGGTTATCTTTGGCTACGGCTGCAGCATTTATAAGCTGATCAGTCTCTTTTTCATCGGGGCGTTTATGGGCGATATCGTGGAGACGGTCTTTGTCTATGTGACGGCGGGAAAGCTTATGAGCCGGAGCAGCGTGGTCTACGGCCCTTTCAGCATCGTCTGGGGGCTTGGCTGTGTGATGCTGACGGTGTTCCTCTACCGTTACCGCGATTCGAGCGACCGGCTGATCTTTACTGCGGGGACGGTTCTGGGCGGCGCGTATGAGTACTTCTGCAGCGTGTTTACAGAACGTATGTTTGGCACAGTGTTCTGGGATTATTCCGCGATCCCCTTTAATCTGGGCGGCAGGATCAATCTGCTTTTCTGTTTTTTCTGGGGGATCGTTGCCGTGATATGGCTTAAGCTGATTTATCCGCCGCTCTCGTCATGGATTGAGAAAATCCCGGTGCGGGCGGGAAAGATTGTCTGCAACGTGCTTGCCGCGCTCATGGCGGTCGATATTCTGATTTCCGGGATCGCCATGGGGCGATATTCCGAGAGACAGGCGCAAATCCCGGGAAACGGCCCGGTGGCGGAGTACTTTGATGAGCATTTCCCGGACGAGCGGATTGAAAGCCGTTATCCGAACCTCCGGATTGTAAAGTGAGAGTTCAGCCATGCGGTGTTTCCGGCGGATTTTATGATAAAGTCCCGGAAAGAGAGGCGCGCCGTTTTGATGGGATTTTTGAAATAATTTGAAAAAACCTGTTGAC
>SFNH01000115.1 GCA_004554205.1 Clostridium sp. | reverse complement strand
TGGCCGGGGTATTTGGTGGCCAGGTAAAAGCTGTCCCGGGGATAGTCCGCCAGGGCCTTGCCCACCACCACCTCGGACATGCCGCCGTGGTAGGGATAGGCGGTGTCAAAGTAATTGACGCCGTGCTCCATGGCATAGCGCACCATCTCCGTCGTCAGCGGCTCGTTGATAGAGCCGTCCTCCAGCACCGGCAGGCGCATGGTGCCAAAGCCCAGGGCAGACAGCCGCAGCCCTTGAAAATCATGGTAGATCATGGTGGTGTCCTCCTCATTTCCGTCCGCCCTGGCGTGCAGCATCGGATATTTTGATCCCGTGCGCAGCATCTCCATCACCGACGCATAGTTGGCATATTCCGGTGACACCAGAATCATTCCTTTTCCACGCGGCAGCTCCTGCTCCATCAGGCTGCACAGATAGCGGAGGTTTGCCCCGTGAACCAGCGGAATGTTTTCCCGGATCTCCTTTAGGCGATCGTCGGGCCGCATCCAGCTGCCGTAGACGCCGCGGTAGATCTGCATAAATTCATGCAGCTGTTCTGTAAAATGCTCCGGAATCTTTCGTCCCGACTCTGCGGCAAAGAACCACAGATATTCCGAGAGTGGCATATACACCGGAACAAAGGCATGTTCCCTGACCGCTTTCTCCATATCCTGATTCAGATAAGCACTGTGCAGCACGGTCGGATCGCCGGCAAGCAACAGCTGTCTGCCCTCCGTCACATGTGCCGCCCACTCCTGTAAGAGCCTTTTTGTCCACTCCCAGCTCCAGGCATCCGGCGCGGCGGTCTTCTCCCGGAAGGAGGCACGCACTTTTTTTCGCCACTCCTCACCCAGACAGTGCCATGCATCGCCGAGTAAAAGCACCTGCCACAGCACATCCGCATCTTCCGAAAAAAGCAGCTGTTCCAGGAACGGCGTCACAAGATGCGCCCGCTTTCCGTCCGCATTTAAGACCGCGCGCAACACTTCCGGAACCATTCCGTCCGTCTCCGCACCCTCGGTCTGGAATACCAGAAACTGTTTTTCCTCCCCGTCCGCCTCCTGCAGCCGGTTTGCAATCTGTCCTGCCGCAGCCGAGAACGTACAGTATTCTTTTGCGGTGCTGTACGCTTTTCCCGCATGAAGATCCTGTGCCGTGTAATCCGGCAGCACTGCCGTGCGTTTTCCCTTCCGGTTCAGGAAAAGCGCCATCCACTCTGTATACACGGAAAGCGGCGGCAGATACACCGTCTTCTGCTGCGATTCTTTCGTATCTTTCGTGTCCTTCTTCCCGTCCAAAAGCCGCCCGGACAGGCCGGCTGCCTCCGGCAGTATAGCGCGCTCCGTACGGTTTTCCACATGGGATAAGCTGTTTAAAAACGCCTCGATTCTCGTTATCACGCCCACCTTGGACTGATGCTCGTCCACCTCTATTTTCAGGTACGGCTTGTCCCCCATAATTTCCGCAAAAAGATGGGAGATCATGCCGTCCGGTCCGCAGCCGTGGTTCGTCAGATAAACGGCATACAGATTCGGATGCTCCTTAATGATCTTCGCTCCAGACAGAATGTGCTGTGCAAACGGCCAGTACAGATTCGGATAATGACCGGACAAATCCACATCATGTCCCTTCAGATGGGAAAGTGTCAACACTTTGCACCCTCTCTTTAACAGTTCTTCCGGAATTCCCATGTTTAAAACCGGATCCGACACGCCGTAGTTTCTTGTAATCAGAACAAGCACCTTATCCTCCGGTTTGAGCCCGTCGAGAATCTGCGCCCCCAGTTTTTCAGAATTCTTCTCACAGCGCACCATCGCCGCCGCGCCCTTCGCGAGCGCCGCCGCACACCGTGCCTTGTCGCATCCCAGTTTCTCTCCCGCTTTGATCATCGCTCCCGCAAGCTGCGGTTTTCCCATATCCAGATCCAGAACCGGGCAGATCAGCTCCACGCCGCGCTCCGTAAGTCCCAGCACGCTTGCGACAATCCGCGGCGCTGTCTGCATATAGACGCAGCCGTAATTGTGCGCAACGCCGGAAGTCTCATGCCGGATCGTGTGGATACACGGGATAAAAATGTAGTCCACCTTTTTTCTGGCAAGCCACTCCATGTGCCCGTGCAGCAATTTTACCGGGTAACAGGTCTCCTCCGCCGCCATCTCCTGTCCGAGCGCAATGATCTTATCGTCCGTCTCCGGCGACAGCAAGACATTGAAGCCGAGCGTCTTAAAATACTGATACGCCATCGGGAAAAATTTATAAATCATGAGCGCACGCGGGATTCCGACGGTCTTTTTTCCCGGCAGCAGCGTTCCGTCATAGCCTGCCAGGAACCATTTCTGGCTCTTCCGGTAGTTCTCCTCATTCTGAATGCTCTCCTTTTGAGATGTGCCGCCCTGCTCTTTTGCCGCGAGCGCTGCTCCGTATGCTCCGGTCACATCGTAAAACGGCGTGATGTGAAGCCGCTCTCCAAACACTTCATAGAAGGCCGCAACGATTCCCTCATTATGCACGACACCGCCCTGAAGGCAGATATGTTCTCCCTTGTGCTTATTGCCGACCACCCTGTTTAAATAGTTTCTGACAATCGAGCGGCACAGCCCTGCGCAGATATCCTCCTTGTCCGTGCCTGCCGCAAGCTCCGCTGCAATCTTGGATTCCATCAACACGGTGCAGCGCTCTCCCAGATCGACCGGCACGCTTGCCTTTAAGGCACTGTTTCCAAGCTCCTCCAGCGATACTTCCATGCGGTTCGCCTGTTCCTCAACGAAGGAACCCGTACCCGCCGCACACACTTTATTCATCTCGAAATCGACGACCTGACCGTCCCGGATACTGATGTACTTGGAATCCTGTCCGCCGATCTCAAACACGGTGTCCACCTCCGGGCACAGATGGGCAGCCGCGCGCGCCTGCGCCGTGATCTCATCCAGTACCGTGCCTGCGCCGGTCTTCTCCGCGATATAGTACCGCCCCGATCCCGTGACGCCGATGCCTTCCCACGAGAGTGTTTCCCCGTATTTCTGCTTTAACTGTGCCATTCCCTGCTGCACCGCGCCGAGAGGATTGCCGCGCGTTCTAAGATACAGATCGTCAATGACGGCTCCGTCCTCCCCCGCCAGCACCAAGTTCGTGCTCGTAGATCCCACATCAATCCCGAGCCAGAGTTTTTCCCCTTCCCTAAGCGGTCTCGTCCGGTGAAGTGCCTCCTTCCCGTAGGCATATCGGGGCAGCGCCTTTCTTTTTTGTTCCTCATCCGCCATCTCCCTGCGGACCGGGTGCTTCCAGTCGAAGGACAGCTTTCCGCGGCATGCACAGGCTGCGATTCCGGCAGCAGACACCACAGCTCCCTCTTCCCCGCAGATCAGTTCTTCCTCCTTTAATCCGAAAATATCACAGATGGCACGGCGCACGCCTTCATTATAGACAACGCCTCCCGTCACAAGTACCGGCGGCTGCACCGGAAGCTTCCGCACGACCGCGGATTTAAAATTGCGGATCACGGCATAGGAAAGCCCGAGCAGAATATCCTCCACCGGCACACCCTCCTGCTGTCTGTGGATCAGGTCTGTCTTGGCGAATACACTGCACCGTCCCGCAAGCCGCGGCACACTTTTCGCCCGTCTGACATACTCCGAGTAGGCGGACAGCGGAAGTCCGAGCCGGTACATCTGATCCTCAAAAAATGCTCCTGTTCCGGCGGCACACTCTCCGTTCATGGCATACGAGAGCGTCTATCCCTCACGGATTCCGGTGAGGAAACAGGAATTCTGTGCTCCCATCTCTATGATGCTTCCCGCGTCCGGACAGAGCATTCTCTGTCCTTCCAGAAGACTGCTGATGCGGTTGATCTGCACCTCCTTTTTCATCCCCGGATACAAACAGACTGCACCTGGATTGACCGCTGCATACAAAATCCTGCCGCCGCACGATGTCTCCACCTGCCCAAGCATGTCCACAAGATTCTGATACAGTTCTCCGCGATGCAGTCTGTAATCTTTGTATATGATGTTTTCGCCTTCGACAACAGCGATGGAAATACTTCCATTTCCGATGTCGATTCCAAGTCCTGCTTCTCTCATTGCTTTCCTCCGAAATTGTCTCTTACGCATAGTTAGAATATTCTAACCCAATATATCACATCGCAAGAGTTGTTTCAGTTGCAAAAGCAACAGAATCAGCTTTCTATTAGAGAAAGATTCTCAAATAGTTTGATTAGTCTAACTTTAATCCTGTCAGAAGCGAGCCGAGGCTGGTTCCTGTGGATGTGTGGTCTGTGTATGCCTCCAGATCTTCCACACCCTCGGTATCTACCATCTCCTCCGCCAGTGCCTTCATGGACAGGCTGATTTTATTGTCGTTGGTATTCAATACCTTTGCCTTGACCCTCTCTCCCACCTTAAGCACTTCAGACGGCTTTCCGATTCTGCGTTCACAGATCTGTGAGATGTGCACCAGTCCGCTCAGTCCGTTGCCCAGATCAATAAATGCACCGTACGGCATCAGGCTCTCGACGGTTCCCTCAAGCACGGTTCCCGGCACGATCATAGAGATCTTGTGGTTCCGCTCCTCCGCCTCTGCCTCAAGTGCGACTGCCTTTCCGGAAAGCACCAGCTTTTCGCGCTCCTCATCCACTGTGATGACCCGGACCGGGATCTCTTTTCCTACCCAACTCTCTGTGTCCTCCACATAAGCGGATGTGATCTGGGATGCCGGGATAAATGCGCGGATGCCCTCAAGATATGCCACAACACCGGCTTTTACGCTCTCCTTGATGCGGATGGTAACCGTGGTTCCCTCCTCCATCATCTCTTTGAGCTTTTCCCATGCCTGCTCTTCATTGGCTTCCCTGCGGGAGAGAAGAATGTTTCCTGCGCCGTCGTCTACCCGGATCACGGTCGCCTCGATCGTATCTCCCACATGCACTGCCTCCGCCAGTGAGAAATCCGGATCGCTGCTCATCTCCTCCGCACTGATAAATCCCGGTGCATAATATTTCAGGTCAAGCGTAACGCCCTCCTCGTTGACGTCGATCACCGTGCCGGTCAAAATATCTCCCTCTCTGATTCTGCGGAAAGAAGCTTCCAGCTCCTCCTTGTAATCATCCATTGATTCCATGTGTCTTAAACCTCCATCTCTTTTTCTACCTGTAGTGTACCACATTTCAGTCTGATTACAACCTTGAATAAATCACCGTCCACCTCGATTGACAGTTTTCCGCCCTGCGCCTCGGTAAAACTTCTGGCGATCGCAAGTCCCAGACCCGAGCCTTCCGTGCCGCGCGAAGTATCGCCGCGCACAAAGCGCTCCGTGATCTCCTCCGGATCAAAATTCAGTTCCGTCGCCGACATATTTTTGATCGTGATCTCCACGAATCTCTCTGGTGCCATCCCGTATGTCTGTACCTGCACGTACACGCGGCTCTGCGGCATCGCATATTTCTGGATATTGACAAACAGATTTTCAAAGATGCGGAAGGTCTTCTGGTTATCGAGCACCACGATTACCTTTTCCTCCGGCACATCCCAGCGCAGCACAAGTCCCATCGCCTCAAAGCGTTCCGTATGCTCCACCGCAACCTGCTTTAACAGATTCACCACGTCGACTTCCATCGGGTGCAGCACGATATTGTTGCTGGTCGCCTTGCTGACCTCAAAAAGATCCTCGATCAGTATTTTTAACCGCTGGCTC
>SFNH01000114.1 GCA_004554205.1 Clostridium sp. | reverse complement strand
CCATAATTCCGCCGGAGAGCTTTACCAGCTTTCCGATGTGTCCGGTCAGAAGCACCGCCTTAAATCCAAGTTCTCCCACCATATCCATCGTCTTTCCGATAAAATTGCTGCACTTGACGCTGCGGTCCAGGTCGAACCCGTAGGCGCGCTTCATATACTCCAGCCCGTAATTTCCCGGAGAGATTGCCGCGAACCGGTATCCCTCTTCGCGCTTCTGCTTAAGTTCCACATGGATCGTGTCAAGAAGCGCTTGACTGCTCATGGGCTCCACAATCCCGGTCGTTCCGAGGATCGAGATGCCGCCCACAATCCCTAGTCTCGGGTTGAACGTCTTTTGGGCAAGTTCCTCTCCACCCTGCACCGAAATCTCCACCAGAAGGCTCCCCGCATAATCGGTAAGCGCACACACCTCTTCCACTTCGCGGGTAATCATCTCCCGCGGCACATGGTTGATCGCCGCACTCCCGACGGGCTGGTCTAACCCCGGTCTTGTGACCGTTCCGACTCCCTCGCCGCCCGTAATGAGAATCCGCGGTTCCCCCTGTTCTTTTACTTTTTCCTGCACAGATACTTCCGCAAAAATCAGGGTTCCCGTCGTGATATCCGGATCGTCTCCGCCGTCTTTTCTGACGGCACAGCGCACAGAATACTCCGTGCAGCTGATCTCCTCAATCTTCGCATGGTAAAGGATGCCCTTTGGCGTGGTGATGGTAATCTCGTGTTTTCGTCTGCCGGTAAGAAGCATATAAGCCGCCGCCTTTGCCGCCGCCGCTGCGCAGCTTCCCGTCGTAAATCCATAGCGCATGGGCTCACCTCCCAAGCTCGTAGAGAATCGCGTTGCAGATCGCAGCCGCGACATTGCTTCCGCCTTTTCTTCCACGGTTCACAATATGCGGTATCTTCGTCTGTAAGATCAGCTCCTTCGCCGCCTCCACATTGACGAACCCGACCGGAACGCCGATGATGAATGCCGGGCGGTAGCCCTCCTCTATCATCCCGTACAGCTGGATCAAGGCCGTCGGCGCATTTCCGATCGCAAAGATCACCGGTTTTTCGATCTTTGCCGCCCGTTCCATGCTGACGGTGGCGCGGGTGACTCCCCGCTCCTTCGCCTCTCTCGCCACATTCTCGTCCGCCATAAAGCAATGCACCGCTCCGCCGTAGCGTGCGAGCACGCGCTTGTTGATACCGGAGAGCGCCATGTTGGTGTCCGTCACAATGTCCGCCCCCTCTGTGATGAGCCGCTTTGCCGTCTCCACCGCTCCTGCGGAGTAGGTCATCGTCTGCGCGTAGGAAAAATCGGCGCTCGTGTGGATCACACGCTTCGTGACCATTGCTTCCTCCTTAGGCAGCGTAATCCCCCGAAGCCGCAATTCTTCTTCAATAATGGAAAAGCTGCGTTTCTCTATCTCCTGCGGCATCACATACTCGATTCCGCCAGGCACTGCTGCCTGCTTTTTAGAATCTTTCCCTGTTTCCGCCACGCTGCCTCCCGTCACCTGCGCCAGCGCCGCAAGCAGGCGTTCATTCTCCTCGCGCCGTCTGACCGCAATCCGGTAGTATCCCGCGGAAAGTCCCCGGTAGTTGCTGCAGTCGCGGATCAGAATCCCGCTCTTTAAAAGTTCTTCTGCCAGCGGACGCCCGTCCTTTATCATGAGGAAATTAGCGCTTGACGCAAACACGGTGATGCCAAGTTCCAGCAGCTGTTCCCTAAGCCAGTCGCGCTCCCGGCATACAAACGCCACCGAATGCTTTACATACGCGCGCTGCCCGCAGGCCACACATCCCGCCTGCTGCGCAAATACCGACAGATTCCACTCCGGCAGATCAGCTCTCACCGCTTCCGTAAGAGCGACGTCGCGGCAGACGAGATAGCCGAGCCGCACTCCCGGCATGGCATAGAGCTTCGTAAATGCCCGCACGATCACAACCCCCGGATAATTCCGATACTTTTTTAAAAAGGAATAGCGTTCTTCCTCTCCGGTGAACGTCACAAAACATTCGTCCAGAATCAGGGTCACGCCGTTCTTCTGACAGCGCTCCGCAATCTTCTCCAACAGTTCCGGCTCCACCACCGTACCCACCGGATTATTCGGGACTGCCAGAAAAACCGCATCCACGTCCTCCCCGATGGCAGTAAGGAAGCGCTCCGTCACCGCATAGCCGTCCGCCTCAAGCAGCTCGTGGCAGCAGATCTCTGCCCCCACGGACTTTGCCGCATGCTCATATCCGTAAAATGACGGCACGGCAAGCAGCACCTTTTTTGCGTGAACCACTCTTAAAATGGCGGGAAACAGTTCTGACGCACCGTTTCCGCACACAATGTCCTCAGGCGCTATCCCTTTTTCCCCGGCAATGGCATCCCGCAATGCCTCCGACCGGATATCCGGATACCGCTCACACCATGCCACCGCCGCCTCAAGCGCCTCACGCATTCTCTGCGGCATTCCGAACGGATTGATGTTCACGGAAAAATCAAGCGATACCTGATTGCGGTATATGTCTCCTCCATGTATGTTCTGCTGCACCATCCCGGTTCTTCCTCCTGTTCTGTCTCTATGCTACCACACAATGGCTGTCACGCACAACCAGACAGCCATACAAATTCCCCATCCAAGAAATGCCATCCCGTACAGCAGGCGGTTGGCACGTCTGATGTCGTCTGTCTCCACTGCTCTTAGCGGATCACCGATGTAGGGCTTTTTTACGACTTTTCCAAAATAGCTGGCATCCCCCGCCAGTCTTATGCCGAGTGCTCCCGCACATGCCGCCTCGGTCTGTGCGGAGTTCGGACTGGCATGCTGATACCGGTCCCGCTTAAAGATTTTCATCGCATTCTTCTGATCGAATTCTTTTCCAAGGAAACAGCAGGATAAGATCATGAGCATGGCGCTGATGCGCGCCGGAATGAAATTGACAACATCGTCCAGCTTTGCCGCCGCCGTGCCAAATGCGTGATACCGGTCATTTTTATATCCCACCATCGAGTCCATGGTGTTGACCGCCTTATAAAAAAAGCCGCCCACCGGTCCAAACAGCGCCAGATAAAACATCGGCGCGATCACTCCGTCGGAGGCATTCTCCGCCACGGTCTCGATCGCCGCCTTCGCCACGCCCTCCTCATCCAGACGTTCCGTATCTCTGCCGACGATCATGGAGACCGCCTTTCTCGCCCCGCACAGATCATGTTCCGAAAGCCGCCTGTACACCTTCATGCTCTCCGTCTTTAAGCACTTCGTGGCAAGCATCTGGTAGGTCATAATGCTCTCTGCAATGATCCCCGCCGCCGGATGGATCTGATACGCCGCAAAAAGGACTGCTGCCGCAAAAAAGAGCACCAAAAGAAGTACGAACGCCACAAGCCACCTTCCTTTTTTCCTCTCGGCGGCTTCATTTCGCACCGCACCGTCTGTCTCTCCCAGAAGCTTTCGATCCAGCCAACCGATCAGACGCCCGATCCACCGGATCGGATGCGGCAGCCAGTACGGATCGCCGAACAGAAGATCCATCACAAATCCGATTGTAAACGCCGCCATATGATATACCGAGAGCATGTCATTCCTCCAACTTTCTCACATCCGCAATTTTTATCGTATCCCTTAAAACATTTCCCGCCGCATCAAATTCCACAGACAGCCGTCCTTTGTATCCCTTCGCATTTGCGCACTGGTAGTCGTAATAACTGCCCTCCGCAAAAGCGTCCAGAAGCGCCATGATCGTTCCGCCATGCACGACGAGCGCAAGCGACGACAGAGACATCTCCCGCGTCCACATTTCCTTAAGCAGCTCACAAAATCCCTCCATGCACCGGCTCTGAAACCGTTCTCTGCTCTCCCCCTGCGGGAACGGCAGCGTTCCGTTGCTGTCGATCCATACCTGGTAGCGGGCGTCCGCTTTCAGTTTCTCATAGTTATGCCCTTCAAACGCGCCAAAATCAATCTCCCGGAACTGATCGACCACGCACGGCGCCTGTCCGGGGTACAACAGCTCTGCCGTCTGTCTGCAACGCTCCAGCGGACTTGCCGCAACGCACGCTGCCGCGGGATAAACGCCTTTTTCCCGCAATGCAAGAAGCTGCTCTCTGCCTTTTTTTGAAAGCGGTTCATCCGTTGTTCCGATGTAGCGGTGCTCCTCATTCCCGGGCGTCATACCGTGACGGATCAGTGATATGTCTGCCTCGTACCTCATTTGATCCGTTCTCCGATCCCGCACACAATGCGCTCCACGCGGTCCGCCTTTTCTGCCAGCTCGCACAGCAGCCTGCCGGTCGTCTCCCGGTACTCGCGCTCCTCATGCTCGAACGGCACAATTCCGTTGCCGATCTCATCACTGATGATGATGCAGTCCGGGTGTTCCAGAAGCAGCCTGCCGGTCAGCTCTCTTACATCCGCTCCATCCCTAAGCAGTCTCTTCACCCACAGATGGGAGTGGTTGCAGACCGGCGCCTCCTTGGATGTTCTCCCGGCAAACGTCTCTGTAGCTCCGTCCCACACCGGATGTTTTTCCCCCGGATGCCTCTCTTTGACATAAGCAAGTTTTCCCTGTGCATATCCGCCAATATATAGTTCCATGTGTTATCCTTTCTCCTGCGCATCCCGCGATAATTCCATCTCTAACCGATCAGCCCTGCCGCCGCCACGAGCACCGCCATCACACCCTCGCACAGCGTCACAAAATATCCCGCGAGGTCTCCGGTAATACCGCCGAATTCCCGGTAACTCTTCTGTCTGTAGTACGCGTAGGTAAGCCCTGCTCCCGCACACGCAAGAGCGCCGGTCTTCACCGATACGGCAAGCATCAGCCCGACGCAGAGCACAAGCTGCAGATACAGCGCCGTTAACACCACCCGCCGATGCGCCTCGCTCGCGAACTGATAGAGCATCCCGTTCGTCTTGGCACAGCGCAGGGATACGACACCGATCCCACTTAAGGCGCGCGATAAAAAAAAGCCTGCGGCGAATACCAGAATCTGTTCCTTCTCCGTAATCATGGACACCGCTCCCAGATAGATCAGCTCATACATCACAAAACAGATCACGGCAAACGCGCCGATATGGGAATCTTTTAAAATCTCCAGTTTGCGCTCCCTGTCGCGGTAAGAGTGCAGTGCGTCCATGGTGTCCATAAACCCGTCCGCATGAAACCCGCCGGATATTGCAAGCGGCAGAACCGCTCCGACCGCCGCCCGGGCAGTCAGCGGAATCCCATACACGCCCGCGAACCGGTTCCACAACAGGAAGCACCCGCCGATCACCGCTCCGATCCACGGGAAGAAGCACAACGTATAGCGCATGTCCTCCTCTTTCCACGCAAACTGCGGCACCGGAATTTTGGAATAAATCGAAAATGCTATAAAAAAAGACTTTATTACGGACATGCCGGTGCTCCTTTCTGTTTGTGTTCACCTTTCTCTTCCGCAGGTACCGGAAGCCTTCCCTTTCTTGCAACGGGAATTCCCGCAATCACTTCCACCACAACGTCCGAACGCTCTGCCAGCCTCACATTGATGTTGCCGAGCGCCCAAAGATATTCCATGGTGGAAGCGTCATAGGCGATGCCGTCCTCAAACACATTGTTGGTGACAATGACAAGTTCCTCCGTCTCCTGTGCCAGCCTGCCCACCTGCGTGACAATCTTTTCCGCGACCTGCTCACAGCCCGCCGGTTCTTCCGTGTCAAACATTTCATTGGCAGCCAGATTCGACATGCACTCCAGAAGCACTACGCCGCCACCGGCTTCCCGGAGTGCGGGAAGGCACTGCACGATGTCCGT
>SFNH01000113.1 GCA_004554205.1 Clostridium sp. | reverse complement strand
AACCAGGGCAGACGCAAGGAGAACGACTTTGTGGACGGCTACTACCTCGGCAGCGACGGAAGCTGGGACGGAAAGGAGAAGAAGGATAACGATTAAGGGATAAAAGGAACCCCCGGGGCGGAAACGCCCCGGGGGTTTTTAACCGCCAGCTTCGCGGAATGATGAAATCAAAGAGGTTTTTTTCCTTCGATGGAAAATGGACTGGGTACTGTCTGCTCTATTAAATATGGTTTCAGTTTTTCTACCAGCACATTTTGCCAGCAGGGTCTGCGGCGGGGTGGTAGGATTTGCGTAGCTTCGGATGACACAGCTCTCAAACCATGTCAGAACCTCATTTATGACAGGAATGTCATAATTTATGGCAAGGAATGAGAGGTAGGGCATCTTTGGGCTGACGCTGGTATTGATGCTTTTTTTATTGATGGTGTACCCGAGAGTAATCTCATTGGGCGGCGTTTTCGCTTTTGTTCGGTCGCCGGATGTAAAACTTTTGCTGTAACTGTTCAGTGCCTTCACAGCCATGAAAATTGCCTTCGGCAATGGGATTTTTGCCTACAACCGCCACGTTTTCTTACGGTCAGCGCAGTAAATGCGCAGACCTACTGAACAGTTATCTCCTGCCCAATTAGCTCGCAAAAGTGTTCACCGGTCTCCCTCACAGTGAGGTTATAGCCGCGACCGAGACAAGCGACCGGGGCGAAAGCGTTACATCGAGACCGAGGCAGGGATTTCTTGAGTTTTTGAAAAGAGTGTGGTATAGTTGTGATAATATATGTGATTTGGAGGGAAATGACTCATGTGTCAGAATTGCAGCAAAAAACCTTATTATATTACCACGGCGATCGCATACACGTCGGGTAAGCCGCACATCGGCAACACTTACGAGATCGTGCTGGCGGACAGCATTGCGCGCTTTAAGCGGGAGCAGGGGTATGATGTGCGCTTCCAGACCGGGACCGATGAGCACGGTCAGAAGATCGAGTTAAAAGCGGAGGCCGCGGGCGTGACGCCGAGGGAGTTTGTGGACGGCGTGGCGGGGGAGATCAAGTCCATCTGGGATCTGATGAATACCTCCTACGACAAGTTCATCCGCACCACCGACGCCGAGCACGAGGCGCAGGTACAGAAGATCTTTAAGAAGCTCTACGACCAGGGCGACATTTATAAGGGCTACTATGAGGGGCTTTACTGCACTCCGTGCGAGTCCTTCTTTACCGAATCCCAGCTTGTGGACGGCAGGTGCCCCGACTGCGGGCGCGAGGTGCAGCCCGCGAGGGAGGAGGCGTACTTCTTTAAGATGAGCAAATACGCGGACCGCCTTATCGCGTATATCAACGAGCACCCGGAGTTCATCCAGCCGGTTTCAAGAAAAAATGAGATGATGAATAATTTTCTGCTTCCGGGGCTTCAGGATCTCTGCGTGTCCCGCACCTCATTTACATGGGGGATTCCGGTGAGCTTCGACCCGAAGCATGTGACGTATGTGTGGCTCGACGCGCTGACTAACTACATTACCGGGCTCGGCTATGACTGCGACGGGGGAAGCGGCGAGTTGTTTGAGAAATACTGGCCGGCGGACCTGCACCTGATCGGAAAGGACATTATCCGCTTCCATACCATTTACTGGCCGATCTTCCTCATGGCGCTCGACCTGCCGCTACCCAAACAGGTGTTCGGACACCCGTGGCTTTTGCAGGGCGACGGCAAGATGAGCAAATCAAAGGGGAATGTGCTCTACGCGGATACGCTGGTGGATTTCTTCGGCGTGGATGCGGTGCGCTACTTTGTGCTGCATGAGATGCCGTTTGACAATGACGGCGTGATCTCCTGGGAGCTGATGGTGGAGCGGATGAATTCCGACCTGGCAAATATACTCGGCAACCTCGTGAACCGCACGATCTCCATGTCGAACAAGTACTTTGGCGGCGAGGTGCGCGACGGCGGCGTGTCCGAGGTATCGGACGACGATCTTAAGGCGGTCGTGTTATCTTCCGTGAAGAAGGCGGAGGCGAAGATGGATGAGCTGAGGGTGGCGGACGCCATCACGGAAATTTTCAATATCTTCCGCCGCTGCAACAAATATATCGACGAGACGATGCCGTGGACGCTCGCGAAGGACGAGACAAAGAAGGAGCGCCTTGCCACTGTGCTCTACAACCTGACGGAGGCGATCACGATCGGCGCGTCTGCGCTCACCGCCTTTATGCCGGAGACCTCCGCGAAGATCCTGGCGCAGCTTAAGACGGAGAAGCGGAGCCTTTCCGATATGGACAGGTTCGGTCTGTACCCGTCCGGGAACCATGTGACGGACAAGCCGGAGATCCTCTTTGCGAGGATGGATATCGAGAAGGTGCTTGAGAAGGTCGCGGCAATGCAGGCGGCTGAGGACGCTGTGCCGGGAGATGGGAATTGTTAAGAAAGGGCCTAAGCGGCAATCAGATGAAGCTTTTTGCCGCTGTCAGCATGACGCTTGACCATATCGGGTATCTGCTCGAGGCCGTCGTGCTCCCGATCATGAGCGGGACAGGCGCGTCCTGTGAAGCGCTCCGGCTTTTTGCCCGCGCGCTTCGCATGGTGGGGCGCGCGGCGTTCCCGATTTTTGCGTTCCTGCTGGTGGAAGGATTTTTCCATACCCGTGACAGGGCAAAATACGGACTGCGGCTCGCCGCGTTTGCCGTGCTCTCCGAGGCGCCCTTTGACTGGCTGGAATCCGGCCGGGTTCCGAACTGGGGCGTACAGAATGTGTTTGTCACACTGTTTCTCGGTTTTCTGATGATGGAGCTTTTCGAGCGGCTTAAGCGGAGGATACCGGGGCAGAATACATTTAACGATTATCGGAACCCGCTGTTTTTCGCGCAGGCGGCGGTGGCCGTCCTCATCGGCGGAGTATCATGGCTTGCGCGCGGCGATTATGACTATGCGGGGATCTTGCTGATCGCCATGTGCTATTGGCTGAGGTGGACGCCGGCGGCGTTGTGCGTTACGGGAGCGGCGTGGCTGGCGCTCATGGAGCCAAGGCTTTACTATCTTCCCGGAATAATCCTGGGCTTTCTTGTGATCCACCTGTATAACGGCGCCCGCGGGGCATGGAAGGGCAAATATTTCTTTTACCTCTTCTATCCGCTTCATATGGCGGCGCTTGCCTGGGTGTTCCGGTGACAAAAAAGGAGACGAAATGATTTTTGATACGCACGCCCATTATGATGATGAGGCATTTGACGAGGATCGCGAGGCGCTGCTTTTGAGCCTCGCGGAGAATGGAATCGGGGCCGTGGTGAATATCGGCGCGAGCATTCAGACTACGAAAAACACGCTTGAGCTGATGAGGCGATATCCCTTTGTCTACGGCGCGGTGGGCGTCCACCCGAGCGAGACGGCGGAGTTAAATGACGGGCTCATGGAGTGGCTTAGGAGCGCGGCGGAGGAGGAGAAGGTGGTCGCCATCGGCGAGATCGGTCTTGACTACCACTACGAGGAGCCGGAGCCTGAGGTGCAGAAGCATTGGTTCGTGCGCCAGCTTGACCTTGCAAGGGAGGTGAAGCTTCCGGTGGTGATCCACAGCCGCGACGCGGCGAAGGACACACTGGATGTTATCAAGGCAGAGCGCGCCGGGGAGCTTGGCGGCGTCATCCACTGCTTTTCCTACAGCCTTGAGATGGCAAAGGAGTATTTGGACTTGGGCTTCTATCTGGGAATCGGCGGCGTGCTGACATTCTCCAATGCGAAGAAACTCAAAGAGGTGGTGGAATACATGCCGCTTGAGCGCATCGTGCTGGAGACGGACTGCCCGTACCTTTCCCCGGCGCCGAACCGGGGGCAGCGCAATTCTTCCTTAAACCTGCCCTATGTGGTGCGGGCGATCAGCGAGATTAAGGGCGTCCCGGCAGAGAAGGTGATCGAGGTGACGGAGCAGAACGCGAGGGCGATGTACCGGATACCGTCGTAGAGCGCGGAGAGGAGCTTATGGAGAATAAACTTGGAAACCCGAAGAACACGATCGAGGTCATTCAGAGATACGGGTTTGCGTTCCGGAAGAAATACGGACAGAATTTCCTGATCGATACCCGTGTGCTCGATAAGATCATCGCGGCGGCGGGCGTCACGAGGGACGATACCGTGCTTGAAATCGGTCCCGGTATCGGTACCATGACCCAGTGTCTTGCGGAGGCGGCGGGGCAGGTGATCGCGGTTGAGATTGACGATAACCTGATACCGATCCTTAAGGAGACGCTGGCGGATTACAGCAACATCACGATCATCAACGAGGATATCCTCAAAGTCGATATCAGGAGACTGGCGCATGAGGCGGGCGGCGGGCGTCCGATCAAGGTGGTCGCGAACCTGCCGTACTATATCACCACGCCGATCATCATGGGGCTGTTTGAGAGCGGGGCGGAAATAGACAACATCACGGTCATGGTGCAGAAGGAGGTGGCGGAGCGGATGAGCGCGGGGCCCGGGTCGAAGGATTACGGGGCGCTCTCGCTGGCGGTGCAGTATTATGCGGAGCCGTATCTTGTGGCGAATGTCCCGCAAAACTGCTTCATCCCGCGCCCGAATGTGGGCTCGGCGGTGATCCGCCTGACACGGCATCGGGAGCCGCCGGTTAAGGTGGCCGATCCGGCGCTTATGTTTAAGCTGATCCGCGCGTCCTTCGGCCAGAGGCGCAAGACTCTGCAGAACGGGCTTAATAATTCTCCTGAGCTCTCGTTTTCAAAGGAGCAGATCGCGGCGGCGATCGGGAGCCTTGGCGTCCCGGCGGCGATCCGCGGCGAGGCGCTGACGCTTGAGCAGTTTGCGCGGCTGGCGGATTATCTTAGCTTTTGCGGATAAAATTTACGGCGGGGCGCTTCATGCGCTCCGCCGTTTTGATAGCTTTATTTTATTTAAATGGCTATCTTTGACAGCGCCGCCTCGTCCGCGACGATCGTGACGTCATTGTGCATCTGCAGGATGGACGCCGGAATGTGCGGAGTGACCGGCCCGCTTATGACCGACTTTAAGATGTCGGCCTTGTCCGCGCCGCTTACAACCATCAGCACCTTTTTCGCCTGCATGATGGATTTGATACCCATGGTGTAGGCCTGCTTCGGCACGTCATCCGCGCTTGCAAAGAAACGTTTGTTCGCCTCGATGGTGCTCGGCTGTAAGTCCACGCAGTGGGTCATCTTCGCGAACGCCTCGTCCGGCTCGTTGAAGCCGATATGGCCGTTGTGCCCAAGCCCGAGAAGCTGTAAGTCAACGCCGCCCAGATCCTCGATCACCTTGTTGTAGCGGGCGCATTCCTTCTCACTGTCCGGCTCGGTGCCGTCCGGGATATTCGTGCGCGAAAGATCGATATTCACATACTTGAACAGGTTGTTGTACATAAAGTAATAGTAGCTTTGGTCGTTGTCCCGGGTGAGCCCCTTATACTCATCCAGATTTACGGTGGAAACCTTCGCGAAATCTAGATCGCCCTTGTTGTACCAGTCGATGAGCTGTTTGTACGTTCCGATCGGTGAAGAACCGGTGGCAAGTCCCAGCACACAGTTCGGCTTCATGATAATCTGGGCGGAAATGATGTTCGCCGCCTTTCTGCTCATGTCATGGTAATCCTTTGCTCTTAAAATCTTCATTGCGATACCCCCTCCATTTAGAGCACTCTTGTCTCTATGATAGTTAAAGGATAGCATTTTCCGGTCATAGTTTCAATGGTTATTTCATATAAATGTTTATAAAGGGGTGGTGATATGTCTGATTATCGGAGACTGATTTCATACATATATGCCTATGAGGGCGGTGTGAAAGGAAAAAACATTGGCTATGCGAAAATCGAGGTCAGGAACGGCCAGTGCAGGATACAGGTAAATGTAAAAAAGGTCTATGTCGGAAGCAATGAAATCGGCGTCTATCTGCTGGCTCCGGGAGAGGAGATCTTCCTGGGGCGGATTTTTGTGCGCGGCGGTGCGGGAGAATTCCGCATTCAGGTGAAGGCGGACAATATTGAGGGGAGCGGCTGCGGGATCGAGCGCTGCTACGGCCTTACCGTCCACGACGTGGACAGTGCATGGCGCTGCTACACGACCATCTGGGAGGATGCCGTGGCTCAGGCGGCAGAGCTTGAGCTTGGAGATGTGACGGCAGAAAATGCGCGCAGGCGTGAGGAGCCGGAGAAAGCGGAGGCGGGGATGAGATCGAGCGGGAGCTTGAGAGAGAGGAGGAGCGCATGGAGGCCGCGCCGCCCTGGGAGGAGCCGGAGGAAGTGACAGTGCAGGCGGAGGAAACGGCGGAGCCGACTGCCTGTGAGGAGCCCGGGGAGCCGACGGTGCGGGCTGACGGCGAGGAGCCCGGGGAGCCGACGGTGCAGGCTGACGGCGTGGAGCCCGGGGAGGCGACGGTGCGGATGGAGGAGGCGACAGCACAGGCGGAGGAAACGTCAAGGGGACAGGAGGCGCCGGAGCCGGAGGACATGGCAAAGCTAAAGGAGCTTGACCGTCTGGAGCAGGAGAATACGCGCAGCAGCAATCTCTGGAACCGGCTGGAGCGGCAGTACACCAAGGTGCTGGCGTTTGACTATGACAACGGCTGCGAGATCCTCTCCATCAAACCGCAGGATATCGGCCTTTTGCCGCGGGAAATCTGGGTGTACGGCAACAACAGCTTTCTTCTCCACGGCTATTACAATTACCGCCATCTGATCCTGGCGCGGCTCAACAACCCG
>SFNH01000017.1 GCA_004554205.1 Clostridium sp. | reverse complement strand
CAAGTGCAAAGTCCTACTTTAAACTGTTATCATCAAAGCGCACTGTCCGAGCCGTAGGCGAGTTTGCGCGACTGGCGGCTAATAGGCGCGCGGACCGAGTAGGAAACGCAGCGTGTCACACGGGCTGTCTGTCCGGGAACTGCGGCGTAAGATCCGCCGGAAACGCCGCATGGCTGAACCGTTACAGCTTAACCGTTTAACTCCTCTTCGGAAGCATCACTTCCATGCCGCCCATGTACGGCTGAAGCACCTTCGGAATCCTCACGCTCCCGTCCGCCTGAAGGTTGTTCTCCAAAAACGCGATCAGCATGCGCGGCGGAGCCACCACAGTATTGTTTAACGTGTGAGCAAAGTACTTGCCCTTCTCGCCGCCGTCAACGCGGATCTTTAAACGGCGCGCCTGCGCGTCGCCGAGGTTCGAGCAGGAGCCGACCTCAAAGTATTTCTTCTGGCGCGGGGACCATGCCTCCACGTCGCAGGACTTCACCTTTAAGTCTGCCAGGTCGCCGGAGCAGCACTCGAGCGTCCTGACCGGGATATCCAGAGAGCGGAACAGATCAACGGTGTTCTGCCACAGCTTATCATACCACATCGGAGACTCCTCCGGCCTGCACACCACGATCATCTCCTGCTTCTCAAACTGGTGGATGCGGTACACGCCGCGCTCCTCGATACCGTGCGCCCCCTTCTCCTTGCGGAAGCACGGGGAATAACTGGTGAGCGTCTTCGGGAGCTGATCCTCCGGGGTGATTGTATCGATAAATTTACCGATCATGGAATGCTCGCTCGTGCCGATCAGGTAGAGATCCTCACCCTCGATCTTGTACATCATCGCGTCCATCTCGGCGAAGGACATCACGCCCGTCACCACGTTGCTGCGGATCATGAACGGCGGCACACAATAGGTAAAGCCGCGGCCGATCATAAAGTCGCGCGCGTAGGAGATCACGGAGGAATGGAGTCTCGCGATGTCGCCCATCAGATAATAGAAGCCGTTTCCGGCAACCTTTCCCGCCGCGTCCAGGTCAATCCCATCAAAGCTCTTCATGATATCGGTGTGATACGGGATCTCGAAATCCGGGACGACCGGCTCACCGAAGCGCTCGATCTCCACATTCTCGCTGTCGTCCTTTCCGATCGGGACGCTGGGGTCGATGATGTTCGGGATCGTCATCATGATCTTAAGAACTTTCGCCTCAAGCTCTGTCTCAAGCTCCTCGAGCTCCGAAAGACGCGCCGCGTTCGCCGCAACCTGCGCCTTTACCTCTTCTGCCTCCTGCTTCTTTCCCTGTCCCATGAGCTGGCCGATCTGCTTTGAGAGCTTATTTCTGGCGGCGCGGAGATTGTCCGCCTCCGCCTTCGCCGCGCGGTTCTTCGCGTCCAGGTCGATCACCTCGTCTACGAGCGGCAGCTTGTCGAACTGAAATTTATTCTCGATATTCTTTTTTACGATGTCCGGATTCTCGCGGACAAATTTTAAATCCAGCATTTCTTCCTCCTGTATACGCCATTCCCGGCGTAAAATTAAAAATGTAGTACAATCATTCCCAGATTATACTACATTTTTTCAAGAAATAAAAGCCTTTTTGCGGCTTAAATTTCCTTAAGTTCGGTCGCGGTCGAGGTTTTCGCTTTTGTTCGGTCGCCGGGTGTAAAACTTTTGCTCGGGCGTGTCACGGGCTGTCTTTCACGGGCTTAAGCGGCGTGAAGTCCGCTGGAAACGCAGCGTGTCACGCGGGCTGTCTGCCCGGACGTAAACGGCGTATCTAACGTGTAACGTCCTTAGCTCCGCGATCCCCGATCCGGATGAACAGCCCAGCCTTCTTAAGAACCGGGCGGACCGCCATATAAACCACAACCACCACGATCGTGCCCGCCACCGCATTGATAAACGTAACGCCCGCCGCCCAGGTTGACATAATTTTTGCCGCGTCGGACTGAACCCCTAAAATAAAGTTCTTGTAGAAATATCCCACAATCGGATCCATGATAACATTAAAGCCAAGTCCCGCCACAGATGCGATCAGCGACCACTTAAAGATGTACCTCGTATCGTGATCCTCCGTGATGTGTGCGATCCTGTGCGCCACAAACCCCGCGATCAGGCCGATGCACAGCTTTAAGATAAAGGTCTTCGGCGCACTCGTAATGTAGACCGGGTCGAGAAGGTCCGCGATCGTCATGCCGAGAGAGCCCGCCACGCCGCCGTACACGCCTCCTAGGAGCAGCGCCGCCAGCACACAGAACGCGTTCCCGATATGGAGCGCCACATAATCTCCGCCGAACGTGGGAATCGGGATTTTCAGGTAGGTAAACGCCACATAGCACAGCGCCGCCATAAGCGCCGTGAGCACCAGCTTGTAAACCTTGTCGTTTTTCGTATCTCTCATTGTACTCTCTCCCTTGCTTTTTGGTTTCTCCAAGCATAGCGCATAAGTGGATTGGTGTAAATATCCAGTTTCTTTATTTTTAATCAGTCCAATCTCGAGATTCCACGCAGACCAAGATCCCATCTTCAAAGTGAAGCGTCGCCTCCTCGCCCGCCAGCTCATTGCTTATGCAGAGCCCGACCTCCTCCCCGCGGCGGATATCCTTTCTCTCTAACGGGTAGCGAAAGCCCTCAAGGGTAATGCCCGTCACCTCCTCCGTGTAGGGCAGGAAAGAGACATAGTTTCCCCAGAGCAGGGAGCGGGAAAAGCGCTTCCCCTCATCGAGCAGGTACAGCTTGTTCTGGCGGTCGATAAGATACGCCTTAACTCCGCTCTTTAAGCAGGCCGCGAGTGTGTGGATATTTCCTAACATATGGTCAAGCCTGCCTCCCGTTGCTCCCAGAAAAACGATTTCCTCACAGCCTAGCGTCAGGGCGCGGCTTCTGGCAAGCTCCGTGTCCGTCTCGTTCTTCTCCGGCCTGTGACACTCCCAGACGATGAAAGGCATCTGCCGGTATCTCTCAAGTACCGGCGCCGACACGGTATCAAAATCCCCCACCGCATAGTCAGGAACAAGCCCGAGCGCGTCCGCGGCCTCAAGACCGGCGTCCACGGCAATCACCCTGTCAAAAGAATTTTTTTCCAAAAAGGAACGGGCGAAAGATAAGTCAATCCTTCCGCCCGTCACAACAAGACAGCTTCTCATGGTCTCACTTCCTTAAAAGCGGCAAGAAATGCCTCTACATTTGCTCTCACGTCACCGCCGTACACCGCAGAGCCCGCCACGATGACATTCGCCCCCGCCTTCAGTACCTCCCTCACATTGTTAAGCCCCACGCCGCCGTCCACCTCAATATCGGTCGCAAGCCCCCGCGCATCGCACATCGCGCGCAACGTCCTTATCTTATCTAAGGTGTACGGGATAAATTTCTGTCCGCCGAAGCCCGGATTTACCGACATGATCAACACCATGTCAACCTGTCCGAGCACGCAGGAGAGGCTCTCCACCGGCGTCGCGGGATTGAGCGCCACGCCCGCCTTAAGTCCAAGCCCCTTAATCTGGCTGATTGTCCGGTCGAGATGGCGGCACGCCTCCTGATGCACGCAGATCAAGTCCGCGCCCGCCTCCTTCATCGCCTCCGCATAACGCCCCGGCTCCTCCACCATCATGTGTACGTCAAACACCTTGTCCGTGCAGGGGCGGATACTTTTGATCACCGGCATTCCGAATGAAATGCTCGGCACGAACATTCCGTCCATGACATCAATGTGGATATACTCCGCCCCCGCGTCTGCCACAAGCCTCACATCACGCGAAAGATTGCCGAAATCTGCCGATAAAATCGACGGTGCCAGCTTATACATAACTCTTCCTCTCCATTCAGTATTTTTTACGTTCCTTTAATTCCCGGTACAAAAGGCAGTAATTTTCATAGCGGCTCCGGCTGATCTCTCCGCGCCCGAGCGCTTCCTTCACTCCGCAGACCGGCTCCCCGATATGCACACAGTCTGCCTGAAAACGGCACTGCGAAGCATAATCCTCAAACTCAGGAAAATAATCTTTCAGTTCATTCGCCTCAATTTCCGTAAGATGCATGGAAGAAAAGCCGGGCGTGTCCATCAGGTAGGTCCCCTCGTCCACACAGAACAGCTCCGCGTGGCGGGTCGTGTGCCGCCCTCTCCCGATTCTCTCGCTGATGCTTCCGGTTTCCATCAGGGCCTCCGGGAGCAGAAGATTTGTCAGGGAGGACTTCCCAACGCCGGAGGGCCCGGCGAGGATCGTCGTCTTTCCCTTAAGGAACGCGCGGATCTCCTCAAGACCCGTGCGTTCACGGACGCTTAAAAACAGCACCGGATATCCCGACTTCTCATAGATCTTGCGGTATTCCTCCCGCTTTTTCTGCCCTGCAAGATCTGTCTTGTTAAAGCAGATCGAAACGGGGATGCCCTGTGCCGCCATCATGATCAGAAACCGGTCCAGGAGATTGAAATTCGGCTCCGGCTGCGTCACGGCAAACAGGATCAGCGCCTGGTCCACATTGGCGGACGCCGGGCGGACGAGCAGATTCTTGCGGGGAAGGATCTCATCGATCGTTCCCTCAGACGACGCCTCATCAAGCACGGAAAACATGGCGTCATCCCCGACTACCGGCTTTAAGCCGCGATTCCTGAAAATGCCCTTTGCCCGGCAGGCATAGACGGTGTTATTTCCGTCATGCACATAGTAAAATCCCGCAATTCCTTTAATGATCTTTCCTGTCATATGCGCTTAAACCTGTCAGTCCATGGGGAAGAACGTAAGCGTGTAGCTCTTGACGACCGCACCGGATGCCACATCCACGATCTCAAGCTCTCCCTTATCGGTCCCGTCTATGCTCTCGATGCTGGTATAGCTGATCGGGAGCAGCACGTCACCCTTTATGGTGGTCGCCTGAGTGAGCACCTTGTAACGCGGTTCCTCCTCCGTTCCCTGACGCAGACGTATCATCACCGTCACATTGGACGTGCCGGCGCCCGGCCCGATCAGGTTGCTCAAATCGTAAACCTCATTGATGGAAGCCACATAGCGCTGGTGCTGCTGTTCGGGGCCGCTGCTGACTACATAACTCACCTTGCTCCCGGTCTCAAGCTGCGTGCCCGCGGCGATATCCTGGCTGATAATGCTCCCCTTCGCAATGCTGTCACTGCTGTCGATGTCGGTATCGCCCGGGCTTAGGTTGTTCTCCGCAAGAAGTGCGATCGCCTCCTCCTCCGGTTTCCCGACCAGATAAGGAACTGCCACCGTGTCCACATACGGGCCGCTGCTGACATACAGGGAGACGGTTCCGCCCTCCGCGACAAGCTCCGGCTCGTACCGCAGGATCTTCCCCTTCTCTATGATCTCGCTCTCCTCCTCGACCACCTGCACATTGATGTTTTTGCTGGCAAGGAATTTTGTCGCCGTCTCGCCGTCCAGATTGCTGATCCCGAGCTCCGCCAGGTTGATCTTATCGGAGCCGCTGCTGACGACCACATTTACATTGCTCCCCTTTAATACGATCTCCCCGGGTTCCGGATCCTGGCTGGCGATATAGCCCTTCTTCACATCGTCGAAAAACGCATAGGTACGCTTCATGGTGAGGAAGTCTTCCTTTAACCGGCTCTCCGCGACGTCCTCGGACAGACCGCGCACATCCGGCATATAAAGCTCCGTCCCCTTTAGCTCTGAGCCCTGATCGCCGGACTGACTGACAATATTTTCGCTTCCATTCTGCATCCCGCCCGAACCGGACTGGAATAAGCCGCCCAGCTTTGAGAACACCACGATCAACACCGCCACGATAATGATCGCCACGATCACTCCCGCACCTGCCAAAAGGCGCTCGATATGCGGGTTCACATCATCTTCCTCCTGCTTTCTCCCCCTGCCTGTATTCTTTCCCGAATAGGGCTTTTTGTCGCCGTATGAAATGACATCAAGCTCTCTCTCTTCCGGGTAAGTCCTGCGGGTCGCCGCCGACTCCTCCCGGTAGTTTCCTGCCGGACTTCTCATCTGCTCCGGCGCCGGGCGCTTTCGCCCCTTGATCTGAGCCAGCTCCTCGCTGCTTAGCTGCACGGTCTCTCCGGCTAACGCCTTGTCTGCCACCGCTGTTTGAACGTAGTCCCCGTCCGGATGGATCAGCGCCCCGCGCAGGTCTGCGATCACCTCATTCGCATTCGCGTACCGCCTTTCAGGCTTCTTTTCCATACACTTCATGATAATGCGCTCGAGGCTCGCCGGGATCTCCGGATTGTGAACGCCCGGCGGCACAAGCGAATCTTCCAGATGCGCCAACGCGATGGACACCGTGTTTTCCCCCTCAAACGGGAGGCGTCCGGTCACCATCTCGTACATGGTGACGCCCAGGGAGTAGATGTCGCTGCGCTCATCGCTGAAGCCGCCGCGCGCCTGCTCCGGCGAAATGTAATGCACGGAGCCCATCGCCGCCGAGGTCAGGGTCTGCGCCGACACGGCGCGGGCGATGCCGAAATCCGCCACCTTTACCTTTCCGTCCTTTGAGATGATCATATTCTGCGGCTTGATATCCCGGTGGATAATGTGCTGTTCATGCGCCGCCGCGATGCCCTGCGCTACCTGGATGGCAATGCCGATGCTCTCCTTGACCTCAAGCTTCCCCTTCTTGGCAATGTAGCTTTTTAAGGTGATGCCCTCGATCAGCTCCATCACGATATAGTGGAGCGCGCCCTCGTCGATAACGTCATAGACGCTCACGATATTCGGGTGCGACAGACCCGCCGCCGCCTGCGCCTCCATCTTGAACTTCGCGACAAAACTGCTGTCGTTGCAGAATTCCTCCTTGAGCACCTTGATCGCCACGAGACGGTTTAACTTATGGCATTTTGCCTTATACACCACCGACATGCCGCCCGAGCCGATCTGCTCTAAGATTTCATAGCGATCCTGTAAAAATGTCCCCGGTCTCAGCATCATAAGCTCACCTCACTTATCTGCGGCTCAATGACGATAACGGAAATATTATCTGCGCCCCCGCATCTGTTCGCGGCATTCACAAGCGCCTCCGCCTTTTTTCGGACATCCTCCTCCGAGCGGATGATATACTCCATCTCAAACTCGTCCACCATGTTGCTCAGGCCGTCGGAGCACATCAGGACACATTCGCGCTTTCTGAGCTTGTGCGCAAACAGATCCACATCCACATCGCTGTCCATGCCCATCGCGCGGGTGATAATGTTTTTCTGTTCGAGATAATCCCTGCTTCCGCGCTTCATCTTGCCGAGTGAGACAAGTTCCTCCACATAGGAATGATCCGTTGTCACCTGCTCCATGTCATCGCCCAGGACATACAGGCGGCTGTCTCCGATGTTTGCCACATACAGCACCGAGCCTTTGATCGTCGCCAAAACCAGCGTGCTCCCCATCCCGGCAAGCTTCGGATCGGAAGCGGCCCGCTTATAAAGCTCTCGGTTCACCTTCCGGATTCCTTCCTTTAGAATGCTGTGGACATCCTTGTCCGGGTACTCGGTTCTGAAAAATTCCACCAGATTTTCCACCACAAAGCGGGAGGCAAAATCCCCCGCCTGGTGTCCCCCCATGCCGTCCGCAACGATAAACAGATTGCTCAGTGAGCCAATCGGTGTCGTTGAGGAAAAGATATAGTCCTGGTTCGCGCTGCGGCTCTGCCCCGTATCGGTAAGTGCATATGCTTCCATCTTCCTCAACCTCCTTTTCTCTCCTCGTCCATAAAACTTTTTCTCAGTTGTCCGCAGGCGCCGCCGATATCGCGCCCCATCTCCCTGCGCACGGTGACATTGATCCCGCTCTTCTCAAGATAATCTTTAAACTCCCGGATCCTCCGCCTGTCGGACTGCCTGTAATCCCGCTCCTTGATGGGATTGACAGGGATCAGGTTCACATGGCCGTGCATCCCCTTAAGAAGCGCCGCGAGCGCTCTCGCCTCGTGAAGATTATCGTTTACACCGCTTACCAGACTGTACTCGAAGGTAAGTCTTCGCCCTGTCCTCTCAAAATAGACCCGGCAGGCGTCAAGCACCTCCCTAAGCCCGTAGCGGTTCGCGATCGGCATCAGGCTCCTTCGCACCTCGTCGTTCGGTGCATGGAGGGATAACGCGAGCGTGATCTGCAGATCTTCCTCAGCCAGTCTTAAGATTCCGGGCACAATGCCGCAGGTGGATACCGTGATATTTCTCTGGCTGATATTTAAGCCGTGCTCATCGGACACCATCCGGATAAACCGGACTACATTGTCGTAATTGTCCATCGGCTCCCCGGAGCCCATGATCACAATATTGGAAACACGCTCTCCGGTGATGGCCTGAATCCGGTAGACCTGGTCGAGCATCTCCGACGCCGTGAGATCGCGCTCAAGCCCGTCTAAGGTGGAGGCGCAGAAGCGGCACCCCATCCGGCATCCCACCTGGGAGGAAACACAGACCGAGTTGCCGTGATGATACCTCATCCACACGCTCTCGATCACATTTTTGTCGCTCAGGCGAAACAAAAACTTCCGCGTCCCGTCCGCCTCGGACACTTTTACGTCGAGCGTCTGAAGCGTGGTCAGTGCAAACCGCTCCTTAAGCCGCTCGCGAAAATCTCCTGACAGATTGCTCATCTCATCAAAATCCGTTGCCAGCCTCCGGTGCAGCCAGGCGTAAATCTGCTTTGCCCGGAAAGGCTTTTCTCCCATCTGACGCACCGCCTCCTCAAGCTCCGGCAGGGTCAGGGACTTGATATCTGCTTTCTCCATCGCTTTGTCATCCACTCATTCTTATCTCTGCTTTCTGCGAAATGATGCGATAAAAAATCCATCGCAGGGATACCTTCCGGGAAGAAGCTGGATGTAACCGTCCCTCATGGTCTCCTCCCGCACCGCATCCCCCAGCAATCCCTCTATGCTGCGGCTCTCAAAGGGAAACTTCTCAAGCAGCCAGCTTCGCTGATCCTCGTTTTCCTTTTTGTTGATCGTACAGGTGCTGTAGATCAGCTTTCCGCCCGGCTTCACATAGCGCCACACAACGGAGAGGATCTGCCGCTGCAGCTTCACAAGCTCCTCTGTCTTTTCCTCAGTCATCTGATACTTTATATCCGGCTTTTTGCCGATGATTCCAAGCCCCGAGCAGGGCAGATCCGCGATCACGATGTCTGCTCTCTCCTCCCACGCGGGGTCAAAGACAAGCGCATCCCAGACCTGAGCGCGGATATTTGTAAATCCGGTCCGGGCAATGTTGTCCTCCACAAGCGAGATCTTCTGCTCCGTCAGATCCCGCACCAGCACAAGTCCGGTTCCTTTTAGCTGATCCGCCAGATGTAAGCTCTTGCCGCCCGGAGCGCCGCATACATCAAGCACCTGATCTCCCGGCTGCGGATCCGCCGCCTTTCCTGCAAAGCCTGAGCTCACATCCTGTACCTGAATCCAGCCCTTTAAAAAGGCTGAGAGACCTTCCAGATGATCATAGCCCGACAGAAGCAGCGACTCCCCGGAAAGCGGACTCCGTTTGGCCCTGACGCCGTCTTTCTCAAGACTTTCCATAATCTCTTCCATGGATGCCAGGTTTAAATTGCAGCGCACCGCGATCGGCGTGTCCGTGAGAAATGCCTGAAGCATAGCCTCAACCGTCTCTTCCGGGTAGACGCTCATCCACATTTCAATAATCCATTCCGGCATGGAGTACTTCCTCGGCCAGTCCGTAAATACGAACTCCTCCTTGCGGCGTGAAATGCTTCGCAGAACGCCGTTTACAAAGCCTGTGAGCCCCTGGAGATGATGATCCGCCGCAAGCTTCACCGCCTCATTGCACACGGCGCTGTCGGGCACGCGGTCCATCCATAAAAGCTGGTAGACCGACATGCGAAGGATTGTCCGGATCTGCGGCTTTAACTTCTCTGTCCTCACCTTCGAGCAGCGGTCGATCACCGCGTCAATGGTCAGCTTATATTCGATCGTACCCTCCACCACACGGGTGATAAAGGAGCGCTCCTGCTTTTCCAGATATTGGTATTTCCCAAGCGCCTGATGAAGCGTTACATGGCTGTACGCGCCCTTTTCGAGAATCTCGGTCAGAATGTCAAAGGCAAGCTCCCGCCCCCTCGTCGGCTTAGTCATTTCCTCTACGCCGTCCGAAGATCATGATCAGGCGCAAAAGCTGCAAAACAGAAGCCGCAACTGCCGCCACATAGGTGAGGGCGGCCGCGCCGAGCACCTTTCTTGTCTCGTCCACTTCCTGCCCCTGCAAGATCCCCACATCATCAAGGAGCTTCACCGCCCTGGATGAGGCGTTAAACTCCACCGGGAGCGTGATGACCTGAAACAGGACCGCCAGCACAAACATCCAGATTCCGATCTCCACAAAGGGCGTGAGTCCGATCAGGATTCCGACGAGGATGAGCGGCATGGAGAGCTTACTCCCCAGATTTGCGACCGGGACGAACGCTGCCCTCAAGCGCAGCGGGAAATACCCCACATTATCCTGAATCGCGTGTCCGCACTCATGCGCCGCAACGCCCAGCGCCGCGACGGAAGTCTCGCCGTAAACGTCCTCCGACAGATTGACCGTCTTCGTCCGTGGGTCATAGTGGTCGGTGAGCTGACCCCTGACCGACTGCACCGTCACATCGTAGATTCCCTGGGAATGCAGAAGCTTCTTCGCCGCCTCCGCGCCGGTCATACCCGTCATGCTGCGCACTTTGGCATAGCGGCGGAAGGTGGTGTTCACCCGCGATGACGCCCACATGGTCAGTATCACACCGATATACACCAGAATCATCGTCGGGTCAAGCAGCCCGTAGCCAAAACCGTAACCATAATACATAACTCACTCGCTCCTTTCAAATTTACAGCCTGCCTCTATCGGGTAACCCCTTAGAAATGATGATGTGTCCATCCGTTTCTTGCCCTCAAGCTGCAGGCTTAGTATCTCAAGTACCCCATTTCCGGTCTGTACCTTCAGGCTGTCCCCCCTCGCCTCCACGACCGTCCCGCTGTCCTTTGGCCTTCCGGCTTTGGAAGCTCCGTCCGGGAGCACCCTGGCCTCCCATATCTTTAAGAGCTTCCCATTCCACCTGGTGTACGCGCTCGGCCAGGGATTTAAGCCCCGCACCAGGCGCTCGATCGATGCCGCGTCCGCCGTCCAGTCAATATCGCCCATCTCCTTTGAGATCTTCTTTACATAGGTGGCCTGCTCATGATCCTGGGGCTTTCGGACAATGCTCCCCTGCTCAAGCCCGTCAAGAGTGGAGAGAATCAGGTCCCCGCAAAGCAGGCTCAGACGGGAAAACAAACTGCCGCCGGTCTCATTTTCATCGAGCTTCACAACGGTTTTCTCCAGTATATCCCCCGTGTCCATCTCCACATCCATCATCATCGTGGTGATCCCGGTCTCATCATCGCCGTTTATCACCGCCCACTGAATGGGGGACGCGCCGCGGTACTTCGGGAGCAGCGACGCGTGGATGTTGACGCAGCCGTACCTCGGAAGCTCTATGAGCTCCTTCGGCAGAATCTGCCCGAACGCAATGACGACGATCGCATCCGGCTTTAACGCCCGCATCTCGCCCACAAACGCCTCGTCTCTCGCCCGAAGCGGCTGATAAACCGGAATATCATATTTCAGAGCTGTCTCCTTCACCGGAGACATATGGATCTCCTTCCCCCGGCCCTTCGGCCGATCCGGCTGGGTCACCACGCCGATCAGATGATGGCGGGAATGAATCAGCGCCTCAAGCGTCGGCACGGAAAAATCCGGGGTCCCCATAAAAATAATCCTCATGCTTCGTTCTCCCTACTCCTCCGGCTCACCCTTTACATCTTTTAGCTCACCTTCCACACGCTCTACATAGAGGTGCCCGTGCAGATGCTCGCACTCATGGCAGATGCACCGTGCCAAGAGCTCCTCGCCCTCAAGCTCAAAGGCGTTCATATCTTCATCGAGGGCGCGCACGATCACATGATTCGGGCGGGTCACAGTGCCGGACTTCCCCGGCACACTAAGGCATCCCTCCGTGCCGGTCTGGCTCCCGCTCTCCTCGATGATCTCGGGATTGATCAGGACATACCTGTTCCCGTCCTCGATATCCATCACAATGATCTGCTTTAAGATTCCAACCTGCGGAGCCGCCAGACCCACGCCCTCGGCTTCATACATCGTATCGAACATATCGTCGATCAGTTCCCGTATCCGCGGGGTCATCGCCTGCACCGGTTTGCACTCCTTCGTCAGGATCTCGTCTCCTATGGTCCTCACCTGTCTGATTGCCATCGTTTTTTGCTTCCTTTCTTAATGCCTGAAGGCACTGAACAGTTATGTAAAATCGAACTGTATTGTCAGCCTCCTGCACTCCTGCGTTTCATCCCAGCGCTGTTTCACATACTTCTGGATTTTTATTAGTATATCATAGTTTTCGTGTTTCATATATAAAATTTTTCTATAAATATCATTAACTTTATAGACCGGAGCCGGGACGGGGCCGATCACTGCCGTCTGAGCGCCGAAATTTTTTTCCACGGAAGCCCGGATGGCGTTCATCATATGGCTCATCAGCTTCTCTTCCTCTCCCGCTACCTGAATGCTCAACATACGGCAGGAGGGCGGATACGCCATCAGCCTGCGGAAACCCATCTCCTGCTCATAAAAGGCCTCGTAATCCTGCATCGCGGCGGCGCGGATGCTGTAATGCTCCGGCACATAGGTCTGAATCACCGCGATACCCGGCTTTCTCCCACGCCCCGCACGCCCCGCCGCCTGCACTAAAAGCTCAAAGGTCCGCTCGGCGCTGCAATAATCCGGCGCGTAGAGCGACACGTCCGCAGCCATCACGCCAACAAGCGTCACACCCGGGAAATCATGCCCCTTTACGATCATCTGCGTCCCGATGAGGATATCCGCCTCGCCCTTCGCGAAGGCGGAGAGAATCTGCTCGTGCCCGCCCTTCTTTGAGGTCGTGTCCAGGTCCATGCGGAGAATGCGCGCCCCGGGAAACATCTGCCCGGTCAGCTCCTCAAGCTTCTGTGTCCCTGTTCCGAAGCCCGCCAGATACGAAGAGCCGCACTTGGGACATATCTTCGGAAGGGGAACGCTGTAGCCGCAGTAATGACACACGAGCTTATTCCGGTTGTGCAGGGTCAGGGAGACATCACAGTGCGGGCACTTTATCGCCTCCCCGCAGGAACGGCAGGAGACAAAATTGGAGTAGCCGCGCCGGTTCATAAACAGCATGACCTGCTCTTTTTTCGCGAGCCTGTCCGCGATCAGCTCCTGAAGCTGTCTGCTGAATACCGATTTATTTCCGTCCCTGATCTCTGCCCTCATATCCACCACCTGGGCGGCGGCAAGGCTCGTCCCCTTAACCGCCCTGCTTTTTAAGGTAAAGAGCCGGTAAATTCCCGCCTTCGCCTTTGTGTACGCCTCCACGGACGGAGTCGCCGAGCCCATGACGAAGGCGGCGTCCCACATCTTTGCAAGCTGCTCCGCCACCTCCCTCGCGTGATAGCGCGGCGTCACCTCGCTCTTGTACGCCCCCTCATGCTCCTCATCCATGACAATGAGCCCCAGATTTGGAAACGGCGTAAACAGCGCGGAGCGGGCGCCGATCATGATATCGGTCTCGCCCCGCTTCGCCCGCTCAAGCTGGTCATAGCGTTCCCCCGCGGACAGCCGGGAGTGCATAACGCAGATGCGGCTGCCGAAGCGGCGGTAAAACCGCATCACCGTCTGATAGGTCAGGGCAATCTCCGGGATCAGGACGATCGCCTGCTTTCCCTGCGCGACCACATGCTCGATCATCGCCATGTAGACTTCCGTCTTCCCGCTTCCGGTAATGCCGTGGATCAGGTACGGCGTCCGATCGCCGCTGTCATAATCGCGGCAGAAGCGATCCGCGATCTGCCGCTGCGCTTCATTTAGTACGACTGCCTCGCAGGCGGTCTCGCCAGAGAGACCCGCCGCCTTAGAGCCCCGCGCCTTTACCTTCCGCTTCACCGGGAGCACGGTCTTTAACGCCTGGTTCATGGTGGAGCCGTACCGCTCCTTCATCCACCAGGCAAGCTCGATCTGCCTCGCATCCGCCGTAACGCTTCCCGAGACGATCCCGGCGATCTCTTTGATCTTTGCCACATCATAATCCGGTTTCTGTTTTATGTCAACCACATAACCCTCTCTCGTCCGATTCCCGGAGCCAAAGGGAACGCAGACCTGAACCCCTGCCCGGATCTCCGGCACAAGCGCCGGCGGAATCCGGTACTGGAATACGCGGTCCACGTTTTCGTGGGAAATGTCTATGATAATATCGGCGTACTGCTCGCTCATACACTCACCTGTCATTTATCCTTTTATGCGCGCCCGGTCAGCCGCGCCGCCACCTCGCCGAGCTTCATGCTGTTGGAACCCTTTAAAAGCACAAAATCCCCGCTCTGAAGGACGCACGCAAGCGCCCGGTAAAGCGCGTCACGCTCCTGCGCCGCAAAATGGCGGTACTCCGCCTGCATCCCCGCGGCTTTTGCGCCATCCGCGATCTGCGCGGCAAGCTCTCCGAGCGTAAACAGCACATGAACCGGGTGCTCCTTAAGCCACGCTCCCACCTGACGGTGGAATGCCGGCGCATCCTCCCCGAGCTCCTTCATATCAGCCAGCACCGCGATCCGGCGTCCGGACGCCCCGAGCGATCCAAGCACCTCAAGACCCGCGCGCATCGACGCCGGGCTTGCATTGTAGGTGTCGTCAATAATGGTAATGCCATCGCGCACATACACCTGCTGGCGGCTCTTATATCCCGTAAATTCCTCAAGCTTCCTGACCGCAGCCTCAAGCGGAACGCCGTTTGCGTCCGCCACCGCAAGCGCCGCCATGGCGTTTAACACATTATGTCGCCCCATGATGCGAAGATGGACAAAAATTCTTTCACCGCGGCAGTTCGCCGTAAACACCGGATAGCCATCCTCGGTGCGGATATCCTCCGCGCGGTAATCGCTGTTTTCTCCTGTCCCGTAATAGACAGTCCGGCAGCCCGCTTTTGCAGATGTATTTTTCAAGAGGTCATCATCGCCGTTTAAGAACAGGATTCCGCCGTCTTTTAAGCCGTCCTGGATCGTCAGCTTTTCCCGGTAAATGTTTTCCCGGCTTCCGAGCTGCTCGATGTGGGTCACGCCCACGTTGGTGATCACCGCCATATCGACCTTCGCGATCCGGGCAATGACCGTGAGCTCACCCGGCATACTCATGCCAAGCTCCAAAACGCCGATCTCATCCCCGCCCGTGATCTCCGACAGGGAAATGGGAACGCCCACCTGGCTGTTGGAGTTTCCGGGAGTTTTATATACCCGGTACCGCCCGGAAAGCGCCGCCGCGATCATCTCACGCGTCGTGGTCTTTCCCACGCTCCCCGTGATCCCCACGAGCGGCAGGGCAAGCCTCCTTCGGTAGCAGCGCCCGATGTCCTGAAGCGCCTTTTTCGTGTCCTCCACCTGGATCCACGGGTGCTTCTCATCGTCCGCCGCGTCATGCTCGCTTGTCAGCGCCGCCACGGCCCCCGCCGCAAACGCCTGACCGATGAAGCCATGCGCGTCCACCCTCTCCCCGATCAGAGGCACAAACAGATCCTGCCCCTTCATCGTGCGGGAATCAATGCTTAGATGTGCGATGGGCGTCGCCCCGTCTCCGCAGAGCAGCCGCCCGCCCGTCGCCTCCACAATATCATTTACCGTCATGTTTTCCATAGATGGCTTCCCTTCTCCATATCTTATTTCAGCGTCCTTACTACATCCTCCACGACCGCCCGGTCAAGGAACGGATAGCGGACTCCGTCAATCTCCTGATAATCCTCATGTCCCTTTCCGATGATCGCGATCATATCGCCCGGCTGTGCGTGGGTGATGCTGTAGGTGATCGCCTCTCTCCGGTCCGGGATCTCGATAAAGCTGCCCCCGGTCTTCTCGATACTGCCGCGGATATCGGCGATGATATCCTCCACCTTCTCATAGCGAGAATTATCCGCCGTGATGATGGACAGATCCGCCATTTTCCCGCCGATCTCACCCATGGAATAACGCCGGTCCTTCGAGCGGTTGCCGCCGCAGCCGAAGACGACTACAAGCCGCTTCGGATGATATTCACGCAGGGTGGCAAGCAGGCTCTCCATGCTCACCGCGTTGTGGGCGTAATCCACGATCACACAGCACGTTTCGGAGGTGTGTACGATCTCCATGCGCCCGTCGATCTTCAGATGCTCAAGCCCGTGCTTAAGCTTTTCTGCCGGCACACCGGCCGTAAGCGTCACCGCCGCCGCCGCAAGCGCATTGTATACATTAAATCTGCCCGGGATATTCACCCGCACCGAAATCCGGTGTTCGCCGCCGATATCAAACTCGATGCCGACAAAATCCGGCTCGGACACATAGCGGATATTCTCCGCCTGAAAGTCCGTACCCCGGCTTAAGCCATATCCCGCCCACGGACAGGGGATTCCCTCCACGATCTCATCAAAATGAGCGTCATCCACATTGACGAGCGCGCGGCGGCTCTGCCGGAAAATACATTTTTTGTAATACAGGTATTCCGCAAAGCTCTCATGCTCATCGGGGCCGATGTGATCCGGGGAAATGTTTGTAAAGACTGCATAGTCAAACACGATTCCCGCCACACGGGACATCTTGAGCGCCTGGGAGGACACCTCCATCACGCAGCAGTCGCAGCCCTCGCTCACCATCTTCGCGAAATATTTATGTAGATCATACGATTCCGGCGTGGTGTTGACCGTCGGAAAGCGCTCCGCCCCGATATAGACGCCGTTCGTCCCGATCATCCCCGTTTTCCTTCCCGCAGCCTCAAGAATCGCCTTGATCATGTGAGTGGTGGTGGTCTTTCCCTTCGTCCCGGTCACGCCGATCATCGTGAGCTTTCGGGAGGGATTCCCAAACCGCGCAGCGGACAGAACCGCCAGCGCCTCCCTCGCATTTTCCACACGGATCACCGTCACATCCTCCGGCGCTGTCACATCCCGCTCCGCCACGAGCACCTTCACACCCGCCGCAAGCGTCTGCGGGATAAAATCGTGGGAATCGGTCCTGCTCCCCTTCATACATAAGAATACAGCCCCTGGCGCCGCCTTTCTCGAATCGTACACCACCTCGTTTACCTCTGTGTCAAGACTTCCCTGAAGCAGCGTGCAGGAAAGTCCATTAAGCCAATCCTTTATCTTCATACACCCAAAATCCTTTCCTGATATCAGAACAGACCGGTGATCACACCGTCGTCATTTACATCGATTCCGTCTGCCGCCGGCTTCTTCGGAAGCCCCGGCATAGTCATGATCGCGCCGGTCAACGCCACCACAAAGCCTGCGCCCGCAGATACATACACGTCGCGCACGTTGATGGTGAAACCGGTCGGACGTCCGAGCTTTTCCTGGTCGTCAGACAGGGAATACTGGGTCTTTGCCATGCAGACCGGAAGATTCAAAAAGCCCATCCTTTCGATCCGCTCCAATGCTTTTTCAGCTGCCGGAGCGTAGGAAACGCCGTCCGCGCCATAGATCTGCGCCGCGATAGTACCTATCTTGTCCTTAAGGCTCATCTCATCCGGATAGAGCGGATGATAGCGGCTCTCTTTATTCTCAAGCGTATTTAACACTTCTTCCGCCAGTGCCTCGCCTCCTTTTCCGCCCTTTTCCCACACTTCGGACAGCGCAAACGCGCACCCGCGTTCCTCACAGAAGCTTCGGATAAAATCGTACTCCGCCTCGGTGTCGCTTGCGAAGGAATTGAGGGTGACAACCACCGGAACGCCGAATTTCCGGATATTCTCGATGTGTTTCTCAAGGTTTGCGATCCCCTTCTTAAGCGCAGCGAGATTTTCCGTCCCAAGCTCGCTCTTTGGCACGCCGCCATTGTACTTTAACGCGCGCACAGTGGCGACAAGAACGACCGCGTCCGGCTTAAGTCCCGCCTTCCGGCACTTGATATCAAAGAATTTCTCCGCGCCTAAGTCCGCGCCGAAGCCCGCCTCCGTCACCACGATATCGGCAAGTTTCAGCGCTGTCTTTGTGGCGCGGACACTGTTGCAGCCGTGTGCGATATTCGCGAACGGGCCGCCGTGCACCAGCGCCCCGGTGTGCTCCAGCGTCTGGATCATATTCGGCTTGAGCGCATCCTTTAAGAGCGCCGCCATCGCTCCGACCGCGTTTAACTGTGACGCGGTCACCGGCTCCCCTGCCTCATTATATGCGACGATAATCCTTCCGAGCCGCTCTTTTAAATCCTTCATATCGTCCGCCAGACAGAGGATCGCCATGATCTCCGAGGCCACGGTGATGACAAAGTGATCCTCCCGCACCACGCCATCGGTCTTTGCGCCCAGGCCGACCACGATATTCCTCAAAACCCGGTCGTTCATGTCGAGGCAGCGCTTCCAGAGGATCTGTCTCGTATCAATCTTAAGTTCATTTCCCTGCTGGATGTGGTTGTCAAGAAGCGCCGCAAGCAGGTTGTTCGCAGCGGTTACCGCATGGAAATCGCCCGTAAAATGCAGGTTTAAGTCCTCCATCGGCACCACCTGGGCATAGCCGCCTCCCGCCGCTCCGCCCTTGATGCCAAAGCACGGGCCGAGGGACGGCTCCCGCAGCGCGAGCATGGCTTTCTTCCCGAGTCTTGTGAGCGCATCCGCAAGACCGATGCTTGTCGTGGTCTTCCCCTCTCCTGCCGGGGTCGGGTTGATCGCTGTCACGAGCACCAGCTTCCCAGCCTCGCGATCCTTCACCTGCTGTAAAAATTCGTCTGTGAGCTTTGCCTTGTACCTGCCGTACAGCTCCAGATCATCCTCCGCAATCCCGTAGGCTGCCGCCACCTCCCTGATCGGAAGCATCTCCGCCTCCTGGGCAATCTGAATATCTGTTTTCATGCCGCTTACCGTATCCTCCTTTTCCTGCAACTGCTCCGTACCTTCACAGTCACGTTTCTTCTGCTTTATTCACCGCGCGCCATCATGTCCTCAAACTCCTCCATAGTCATGAGCACCTTCCTTGGCTTGGTTCCCTCTTCCTCTCCGACCACGCCCGCCTCGGCAAGCTGATCCATGATCCGCGCCGCGCGGTTGAAGCCGATCTTAAACATGCGCTGCAGCATCCCGATCGACGCTTTCTCCTTCTCGATGATGAAGCGTCCTGCCTGGTCGAAGTATTCGTCCCTGCCGTTTCCTCCGCCGCCCGCCGCGCTCCCCGCCGCCGGGGCCGCGTTCATCTGAATCTCCACCTCCGCGTTGTAGTCCGCAGTCATGCCCTGCTCCGTTAAAAAATCAACAACCTTCTGCACCTCCTGGTCGGAGACAAACGCGCCCTGAACACGCTGAGGCTTCGGAAAACCAGCCGGATAAAACAGCATATCGCCTTTCCCGAGAAGCTTCTCCGCGCCGTTCATATCAATGATCGTCCGAGAGTCCACGCCGGAGGACACGGAAAACGCAATCCGCGACGGCACATTCGCCTTGATCAGACCGGTGATGACATTGACCGACGGCCGCTGTGTCGCGATCACCAGGTGGATGCCCGCCGCACGCGCAAGCTGTGCGAGGCGGCAGATCGCGTCCTCCACCTCGCCGGGAGCCACCATCATAAGGTCCGCAAGCTCGTCCACGATAATGACGATCTGCGGCAGCTTCTCCGGTCTTTTCGCAGCGTCGATATCCCTGATCTTCTCAATCTTCGCGTTGTAGCCCTTTAAATCCCTGACATTGTACTCCGCAAATTTCTTGTAGCGGTCCGTCATCTCCGCCACTGCCCAGTTGAGCGCCCCCGATGCCTTTTTCGGATCGGTCACGACCGGGATCAAAAGGTGCGGGATGCCGTTGTATACACTTAACTCCACCACCTTCGGATCGACCATGATCAGCTTTACATCTTCCGGCTTTGATTTGTAAATAATGCTCATGATCAGCGTGTTGATGCAGACCGATTTTCCGGAGCCGGTCGCCCCGGCAATGAGCAGATGCGGCATCTTCGCGATGTCCGTCACCACCACCTGCCCGCCAATATCCTTTCCCACGGCAAAGGCAAGCCTGGACGGATGATTTTTAAAGTTGTCCGACTCTAAGAGCTCCCGCAGATAGACCGTATTATTCTCCTTGTTCGGCACCTCGATCCCGACAGCCGATTTCCCCGGAATCGGCGCCTCGATACGAATATCCTCCGCCGCCAGGCTGAGCTTGATGTCGTCGGACAGGCCCACGATCTTTGACACCTTCACGCCCTGTTCCGGGTACAGCTCATAGCGCGTCACGGACGGCCCGCAGCTTATGTTTGTCACAGTGACGCCCACGCCAAAGTTGCGCAGGGTCTGCTGCAGCTTGATCGCCGTCTCCCGGTACTCCCTCTCGGAACGGTTCCCCGCGATCCGGCTTCCCCGCTTTAGGAGGCTGACCGGCGGAAATACATACTCCTTCTTCGGCTCAGCCTCCTTCTCCATGATCTGCTGCCCGACGCTTATCTCGCCCGCGTCCCTCGCCTCCTGCTTCTTTGATTCCAGCCTCTTTTTAAGCGCTTCCGTATCAGTCTCGATGATCTTTCCGTTTGCCGTCACGACACGCTTTTCCTCCTCCGTGATCGCAAACGAATCCCCGTATACCGTCTCCGGGCAAACACGGTCCTCTGGCTCAATGGGATCATAATTTGTCTGCTGCCAGCTCTCTTTCGCAATGACCGGAGAGAGGCCGGCGGCAGTCTCCCCAAAAGGAATCTCCTCCTTCTCCCCATAGTCTGCGCCGTTAAAAACAAGGCTCTGCGCAGACTCCTCCGTCCTGACGATACTGTCCGCGTCAAAGGGCGCCGTATCATCCTCCGCCGCATATTCCGCAGGCATGGAAATATTCCCCGTAAACACATCCGCGGCGCTGTTTTCCGTAAACGCGGCCGCAGCGCCCGCGTCCTTTTCCGACAGGTCCGTGGAGCTTAAGTTGACGCCGCGCACCTTCTGCTCCTCGCGGAGTCTCTTTCGCTCCTCCTTTAACTCTGCGTGAAGCTCACGCCGTCTGTCCATATCCTCTCTGGCATGCTGATAGGCCGCGCCGCTCTGCTTCTTTACTGCCCCCACAAAGGATTTCTCCGTAATGCACACCAGACTGATGATAAAGCACACCAGAAGCACCAGAAAGGCCCCCGCTGTGCCGAGCAGCCGCCTTAAGCCCGCGCAGACCACGCCGCCCACAAGACCGCCCCCAAGGCCGTTCTGCGAAGATAGGCGGTAGTATCCCAAAAGACCGGCTCCTGCCTCCGGCTCCTGCCCAAAAAACATCTGCGCGAAACCGCACAGGGTCAGAAACAGCGCGACCGATGCAGCCACCTTTAAGACCGCCGCCACATTCCCCCGGTTGGAGAGACAAAAGCAGACCCCCGCAAAAAAGAAAAGCGGAGCCGCAAAGCCCACCATGCCAAATGTGCCGAGCTGGAGCTCACGCAAAAAATCACCTGCCACACCGCACAGGTGAAAATTGCTCAGGAACAAAAGGGCAGCCACAGCAAAGGACAGGATGATCCCCACCTCCGCACGGATAAAGCTCCCCTGTCCACGCGCCGGAACCGGGGTCTTCCCCGGTCTTTTCTGCTTTTCCGAAGTTTTCCTGCTCCCCTTTTTTGAACTTGTCGTTTTCCTGCTGCCTGCTGCCACGTAAATCTGCCTCCTCTTTTCTACTAGAACAAGTATATAAAAAAAATGATGGAAATGCAAGTGAAAGGTCACCTTCTCATTATCACCCTGTATGCTGCTCTCCTCATCTCTTTGTCTCCTCCTCTTTTTCCTGTATTATACGTAACTATTCAGCACCTTCACAGTTGCTATTATACTATGCAATGACATAAAGGAACATAAATATACTTATTTTTCATCAATCATCTCATAAAGCCGTTTTAATGCCTCCCTGATTCCTCCGACCTCGTCGATCAGTCCCTCCTTTACATTTTCGGCGCCGACGAGCACCGTCCCGAGGTCCCGGGTCAGCATCTCTGTATTCAACATCAGACGTTTCACCTGGTCGTAGGCGATCTTTGAGTGCGTGCTGATAAAGGTGAGAATCCGGTCCTGAATCATGTCAAAATACTCGTAGGTCTGGGATGCGCCGATCACCGTTCCGCTCATGCGGACCGGATGCACCATCATCGTACCGGTAGGCACAATAAAGGAATAGTCCGTGGACACCGCAAGCGGGACGCCGATGGAATGGCTGCCGCCCAGCACCAGAGACACCGTGGGCATACTTAAGGACGCGATCATCTCCGCAATGGCAAGCCCCGCATCCACATCGCCGCCCGACGTGTTGAGAAGCACCAACAGCCCGTCCACGCTGTCGTCGTCCTCAAGCCTGGCAAGCTGCGGCAGCACATGGTCGTATTTTGTCGCCTTCGCGTTTCCCGACAAATTCTCATGCCCCTCGACCTCGCCGATAATGGACAAAAGGTGGATCTTTTTCTTCCGGCTGTTGCCGTCCAGTGTCATCTGCCCGAAATCTTCCAGTTTTTGATTTTCCTTCTCCTCAATCTCCTGCTCATCCTTTTTCTCTTCCTGCTGCGACTGATTCTCCACTGCCATAGCTCTAAGCTCCTTTTTCGATTTTTACCTTACTCTTAGTCTGTACGGCAGCAGTCTTTTTATACTTACATGAGAGGCGCAAACAGGCGCAGTACCTTTCCGGCCAGCTGCTTTACAGCCGGATACTCCCGGCAGTCCTCCGGCGTGATCTCGCGGCACTTTTTCAGAGTATCCTGAAAATCCTGCTCAACCTGCCGGATCACCTGATTCTGATACAGATAGACCGCACACTCAAAATGCAGATGCAGGCTCCGGTAATCCAGATTGATCGTGCCGACGACCGCCTTGGTATCGTCGCTCGAAAACACCTTCGCATGGACAAACCCCGGCGTATACTCATAAATCTTCACGCCTGCGCGAAGGAGCTCCTCGTAATAAGAGCGCGCCAGAAGATACGCGTAAACCTTGTCGGGAATATGCGGCATGATGATGATGACCTCGATTCCCCGCTTCGCCGCAAAGGTCAGCGACGTGATCATATCGCTGTCCAGGATCAGGTACGGCGTCATGATATGCACATAATGCCGGGATTCATTCAAAATATCCATGTATACATGCTGCCCCACCGTCTCCTCGTCAAGAGGGCTGTCGCCATAGGGCATCACATAGCCGTCCATTTTTAAGTCGGACGGATATTCATAATCCGGGCTCCTTAAATATCGGGCATAATCATCCTTTGTCCGCTCCGTGATATTCCACATCTGGAGAAACATCATAAGAAAGGCTGTCACCGCATCCCCTTTCAGCATGATGGCGGTGTCCTTCCAGTGGCCGAAGCGCTCCTTCCGGTTGATGTACTCATCCGCCAGGTTCACACCTCCGGTAAATGCCGTGTGTCCGTCGATCACCGTAATCTTTCTGTGATCCCGGTTGTTCTGGTAGGAGGAGAGCGCCGGGCGCACCGGGGAGAACATCTTGCACCGGATCCCATACTTTTCAAGCTCCTTTGGATAGCCGTAGGGAAGCAGCGTCAGGCTGCACATCCCGTCATACATAAAGCGCACCTCCACGCCCTCGGCAGCCTTTTCCTTCAAGATCTCAAGAACGCTGTCCCACATCAGACCGTGCTCCACGATGAAATACTCCATAAAGATGTAACGCTTCGCCTGGCGAAGCTCCTCAAGAAGACGCGGGTACATATCGTCACCGAGCGGGAAGTACTCTGCGCAGGTTCTGTCATAGACGGGATAGGCGCCGCAGTTTTTCATATAATGCGCGAGATGCGCGGTTCCCCGGCTGACCTGATAAAGATTCTTTATCACTGTCTTGTCCTGCTCAAGATACGGGGAGGTCTCCTCGATCAGCGCATTTAATCGTCTATTGATCATCCTTGTCCCCGGCTGGCTCTCTAAAAACAGATAAAAAAGCGCGCCGAACACTGGAAACACCAGCACCGGGATCACCCAGGCAAGCTGATAGGATGGATTCTGCTGCTTATTGATAATGTAGATCACCACGATCGTGCTGATCAAAGTAAATCCACCATAC
>SFNH01000112.1 GCA_004554205.1 Clostridium sp. | reverse complement strand
GAGGAGACAATGGCGGTTGCGGCGCAGGTAGAAGAGGACTTGCAGCAGTTAAATCCAAATGCGATGCTGGAGACGGTGAAGGGCTGGATGCCGGGGCTCTTGAGCTTCGGCTACCGCCTGCTGATCGCCGCCCTGATCATTTTTATCGGAACGCGGCTGGCGCGCATCATCCGCCGGGGCGTGAGACGGACATGCGAGCGGCTGGAGCTCGACTTAAGTGTGAGCCGGTTTCTTGTCTCAGTGGTCAATGCGGCTGTCTACGCGCTTGCGATCTTTATCGCGGCGGAAAAGATCGGCATCCCGTCGGCATCCATCATCGCGCTGCTCGGCTCCGCGGGACTTGCCATCGGCTTATCGCTGCAGGGAAGCCTCGCAAATGTGGCAGGCGGTCTCCTCATTCTTTTGATGCGCCCGTTTTCCGTCGGAGATTATATTATCTGCAGCGGAAACGAGGGGACGGTGGAAAATGTGGGGCTGGTCTACACGACGCTTATCACCATAGACAATAAAAAGATCACGATCCCAAACGGCACGCTGTCAAACAATACGCTTGTCAATGTTACGGCGCAGGAGAAGCGCCGGGTGGACATCGAGGTCGGCATCGGCTATTCCTCGGATATGAAGCTTGCGAAGGAGCTCGTGCGCCAGGTCTACGAGGCGCACCCGCTCGTCATCAGGGAGGACGGCATCACTGTTTATGTGGGCGAGCTCGCGGACAGCGCCGTGATGATCGGCGGGCGCGGCTGGACGAGGACGGAGAACTACTGGAACGTGCGCTGGGATATCCTCGAGGGCGTGAAGGAGGCGTTTGACAAGGCCGGGATTGAGATTCCGTTTAACCAGGTGGATGTGCATATACGGCAACAATAAAAAGACTGATAAGCGATGGCTTTTATGATTTAGCCATCGCTTATCAGTCAGTATGTGTCAGCTAATTCCCTTTCGCCTGACTTATACAGGATGTTTTCAGGCGGCGGGGACAGTCAGATCCTGGCCGATATAGATCATGCCGGGATCTTTGATAACAGCCTTGTTTGCCTCATAAATAATGCCCCATTTGGCGCCGGTACCGTAGACCTTTTGCGCGATTCCCCACAGGCAGTCGCCAGACACTACGGTATAAATGTTGTTTTCCGCAGGCTTTGCGGGCTGGGCAGACTTTTCAACAGGAGCAGTCACGATGTTGATGCGGCCCTCGGGGCTTCCGTAGGCTTCAGCCGTGACGGTGCCCTTCAGCTCGTCAGTAATGTAATCCATGACTACCTCATCCATGAGCAGTCCCAGGTCATAAGTGGCGGAAGATGCCTTGAAAGCATAGTAAGTATCGCCCCCGGAAGCCATAAAGTCATTGGTGGCGATGGTGTAAACTTTGTCAGCGTCAAATGCCTTGTCGCCCACGGACTGAATGGTCACGCGCTGGATACTCCTGGGCTTGCAGTAGGTGGAACCGGGATACGGTTCGCCCTGGTCATAGGCCTTAGCGGTGTCCACAGTGAACTCGATACCGGACACATGGGGGAAGCCGCCGATGGTCTGGGGAGTACAGTATGTAGAGGCCTCCAGCACTTCCAGCAGCTCCGCGCCTGTAACCTTAACGATACTTAAGGTATTGCCAAATGGGAGAACAGTATTGATGTCCTTTTTGGTAATGTCTCCGGCGGAGATGCTCGCACGAATGCCGCCGCCGTTGGTGACAGCAGCATCTACCTGCTCACCGTTTTTTTTGGCGCCCCAGACAAGAGCATCCGTGATGAGGTTGCCCAGATTGGTCTCGCCGGAGCGGACGCTTTCTTTTACGCCGTTTAGCTCCACGGCAGTCTTAGCAAACACAGTTCCGTAATCGCTGTCAATCTCTTTCTGGATGGCGGCGGCACGGTCGGCTACTGTTTGGTCGGGAGTAATATCTAGGTTGTCCAGGGGGATTGAGCGGGCGGAGCGGGAGCCGTCAGCGCTGATGGTAACAACGCCGACATTCGCAAGCTTCGTGCCGGTGGAAGTCACCAGAGGTTTGCCGCTCGCGGCAGAGACAGTGCTGGTCTCCGTATTGACCATGCCCTGAGCGGGCAACTTGCTCACCGTTTCGCCGGCGGCCTCAGCTAACGCATCAAGGGTAGAGTGGGAATGACCGTCGATGAATACGTCGATGCCGTTTACCTTCTCAAGCAGGTCGATGGAGCGGTTGCCACGGGATTCATCGTCAATGCCCAGGTGCCCCAGGCAAATAATATAGTTGCATCCGTTGGCTTTCAGGTAATCCACTTGTTTCTGGGCACAGTCGAACATCTCCTGTTTACCAAGGAAGGTAACACCCTGAATTTTGGCGGGATGAGCCTTAGTGGCGGTCTCAGGGGTGGCCAGACCGAAGACGCCTATCCTGGTTCCGTCAGGGGCGGTAAAGATCACGTTGTCTGTAAAGGCCAGATTGCCGTTGAACAGCACGTTAGCAGACACAAGGGGGAAGTGCGTCTTGCCGGACAGGGAGGCCAGATTGTCATAACCATAGTCAAATTCATGGTTGCCGAGGGCGGCTGCGTCGTAGCCCGCCAGATTCATCAGCTCTACGGCAGTGGCGCCCTTAGACACGCTGACGGTGGGGTCGCCCTGGATAAAATCACCGGCATCCACCAGCAGGACATACGAACCCTGGCTCTCAAAAGCCTTCTTGAGGGCAGCTACCTTGGCATAGCCGCCGATGGCGCCATGCACATCGTTGGTGTGCAGGATGACCACCGATCCATTCATGGAAGCGGTAGTCTCCTCTGCGCCGGCGGTTATGGTCAGAGAAAATATCATGGCCAGAGCCAGCAGCAGGGACAGAAGTTTCTTGTTCTTCATGTATTTACCTCCTTTTGTGCAGTAATAATCTCTGCATGATAATTTAATTGTATTATATTTATAAAAAATGGACAAGTTTTTTTGTAAGAAACATATATATTTTTGTAAAACGCACAAAATTAGCACTCACCACTTGACAGTGCTAACAATCTGTGGTATAGTGTGGTTATGTTATAGCACACATATAACAAAATGATCGCACAGGTAAGTAACGTCTGTTACACTGAGAACGGAGGCATGACATATGAACATAAACAAATTCACACAGAAATCAATGGAGGCGGTTCAGAACTGCGAAAAGCTGGCGTATGAGTACGGCAACCAGCAGATCGAGCAGGAGCATTTGTTTTACAGCCTGCTTTCGCTCGACGACAGCCTGATCTTAAAGCTGCTCACGAAGATGGGCATTACAAAGGAGCTCATCGTAAATGAGGCGGAGCAAAAGCTGGCGGCTCTTCCGAAGGTGAGCGGAGGCGGCCAGGTCTATATCAGCAATGACTTAAATAAGGTGTTGATCCACGCGGAGGACGAGTCAAAGGCGATGGGCGACGAGTATGTGTCTGTGGAGCACATTTTCCTCTCCATGCTGAAATATGCGGATCGCACCTTAAAGGAGCTGTTCCGACAGCACGGAATCGACCGGGACGGCTTTTTGAAGGCGCTCTCAAGCGTCCGGGGCAACCAGCGGGTAGTGAGCGACAACCCGGAGGCGACCTACGACACACTGGAGAAATACGGGTATGACCTGGTGGAGCGGGCGCGCAGCCAGAAGCTTGACCCGGTCATCGGCCGTGACAGCGAGATCCGGAATGTGGTACAGATTCTCTCCCGCAAGACAAAAAATAACCCGGTTCTGATCGGCGAGCCCGGCGTCGGCAAGACTGCCGTTGTGGAGGGGCTTGCCCAGCGTATCGTCCGCGGCGATGTGCCGGAGGGACTAAAGGACAGGAAGCTGTTCGCGCTGGATATGGGCGCGCTGGTGGCGGGCGCGAAGTACCGGGGCGAGTTCGAGGAGCGCTTGAAAGCCGTCCTCGAGGAAGTGAAAAAGAGTGAGGGGCAGATCATTCTTTTCATCGACGAGCTGCACACGATCGTGGGAGCGGGAAAGACGGAGGGCTCCATGGACGCGGGCAACCTCCTAAAGCCCATGCTGGCGCGCGGTGAGCTGCACTGTATCGGCGCGACGACGCTGGACGAATACCGGAAGTATATCGAGAAGGACGCGGCGCTGGAGCGGCGGTTCCAGCCGGTTCAGGTGGATCAGCCGACGGTGGAGGACACCATTTCCATCCTGCGCGGTATCAAGGACCGCTACGAGGTCTTTCACGGCGTGAAGATCACCGACTCGGCGCTCGTTGCGGCGGCGGTGCTGTCCGACCGCTACATCACCGACCGCTTCCTGCCGGACAAGGCGATCGACCTGGTGGACGAGGCGTGCGCGCTGATCAAGACCGAGCTCGACTCCATGCCGGCGGAGCTCGATGAGCTGTCGAGAAAGATCATGCAGATGGAAATCGAGGAGACCGCTCTCAAGAAAGAGACGGACCGCTTAAGTCAGGAGCGTCTCGAGGAGCTGCAGAAGAATCTGGCGGAGCTTCACGATGAGTTCGCGGCGAAGAAGGCCCAGTGGGAGAATGAAAAAGCTTCCGTGGACCGCCTCTCGGCGCTGCGCGAGGAGATCGAGCAGGTGAACCGCGACATTGCGGCGGCGAAGCAGCAGTATGATCTTAACAGGGCAGCGGAGCTGCAGTACGGCAGGCTGCCGCAGCTTCAGAAGGAGCTTGAGGCAGAGGAGGAGAAGGTTAAGAGCCAGGATTTAAGCCTCGTGCATGAGAGCGTGACGGAGGACGAGATCGCGCGGATCATCTCCCGCTGGACGGGAATCCCGGTGAGCAAGCTGAATGAGAGCGAGCGCAGCAAGATCCTTCATCTTGACGAAGTGCTGCACAAGCGCGTGGTGGGGCAGGATGAGGGCGTTGAGAAGGTGACGGAGGCGATCCTGCGCTCCAAGGCGGGCATTAAAGACCCGACGAAGCCCATCGGCTCATTCCTGTTTCTGGGGCCGACCGGCGTGGGCAAGACCGAGCTTGCGAAGGCGCTCGCCGAGGCGCTGTTTGACGATGAGAACAATATGGTCCGCATCGACATGAGCGAGTACATGGAGAAGCATTCCGTGGCGCGCCTGATCGGAGCGCCTCCGGGATACGTCGGCTACGACGAGGGCGGCCAGCTCACGGAGGCGGTGCGCAGAAAGCCCTACTCGGTCGTGCTGTTCGACGAGGTGGAGAAAGCGCACCCGGACGTATTTAACGTGCTCCTTCAGGTGCTGGATGACGGGCGCATCACCGATTCCACCGGCAAGACCGTGGACTTTAAGAATACGATCCTGATCATGACCTCCAACATCGGCTCACAGTATCTTCTGGACGGCATTGCTGCCGATGGAACGATCAGGCCGGAGGCGGAGCAGATGGTGATGGCTGACCTTAAGGCGCATTTCCGCCCGGAGTTTTTGAACCGTCTCGACGAGACGATCCTGTTTAAGCCGCTGACGAAGGATAACATCAGCCACATCGTTGACCTGATGATCGCCGACGTGAACAGACGCCTGGCAGACCGGGAGCTTACGGTGGAGCTGACCGATGCCGCGAAGGATTTTATCACCGAAAACGGTTACGACCCGGCCTACGGCGCGAGACCCTTGCGGCGCTATCTCCAGAAGCACGTGGAGACGCTTGCGGCGCGGATCATCCTGGAGGGGAATATAAGCGAGGGCCAGACCATCGTGATCGACACCGCCGAGGACGGCGGGAAGCTGATCGCGTATACGGAGTGATGACGAGGGGGAGCGTCCTGTTGACGCTTCCCCTGATTTGCGTTAGAATGAGAGCACTAACAGCAGGAGGAGGAAACAAAAGGCATGGACAAAAAACAGCTTGCGATCGAGAAACATAAAGAATGGAAGGGTAAGATAGAGGTCATCTCCCGCGCGCCCATCACCAACCGCGAGGA
>SFNH01000016.1 GCA_004554205.1 Clostridium sp. | reverse complement strand
TTACCTTTATCTTCATAAAACCGTAAGAAATTTTCCCCTTGCATAATTGGAGATTTTGCGATATAACTGTATTAGCAATCTTAATACAGTTAGAAAATTGTGCGGATTGAGACAAAACAGAAAGGAGCAGGTTGATGATTCTGTTGGATTATAAGGACAGCCGCCCCATCTATGAACAGGTGGTGGATAAATTAAAGGAGCTGATGATCCTGGGCGTGCTTAATGAGGACGAACAGATGCCGTCGGTCCGCAGCCTGGCGACGGAGCTCTCGATCAATCCCAACACGATTCAGCGCGCGTACGCGGAGCTTGAACGAAACGGATTTCTCTATTCCGTGAAGGGGCGTGGGAGCTTTGTCGGAAGTATTCATAAGCTTAAGGAAGCGAAGCGCCGCGAGCTGTCGGAGAAGATGGGCGCCTTAGCGAAAGAGGCGCGGGGGCTTGGGATGGACAGCGGGGAGTTTGTCCGCCTTGCGGACAACGCATTTGCGGGATTATCACATTTTAGCGAGGAGGCGTAAGAACGCATGATAGAAGCGAAAAATCTGACAAAGCAGTTTGATGATATCGTGGCGCTCGACCACATAAACGCCGCGATAAGAGACGGCAGCGTGTTTGGTCTGATCGGCACCAACGGAGCGGGGAAAAGTACCTTCCTGCGCACGGTTGCGGGCGTGTTAAAGCCTGACGAGGGCTGTGTCACCATCGACGGCATGGAGGTATTTGAAAACGACGAGGCGAAGCGGAGATTTTTTTACATTTCCGATGAGCAGTATTTCTTTAATAACGCGACGCCCCGTGACATGATGGAATATTATAAGATCGCGTATCCGGCATTTGACGGCGAGCGCTTTCATCTGCTGATGAAAAATTTCGGGCTTTTGGAGGATCGGAAGATCAATACCTTCTCCAAGGGGATGAAAAAGCAGCTCTCCGTTATCTGCGGCATCTGCGCCGGGACGGAGTATCTGCTCTGCGATGAGACCTTTGACGGGCTGGATCCGGTGATGCGCCAGGCGGTGAAGAGCCTTTTCGCAAATGATATGGAGGAGCGCCATTTGACGCCCATCATCGCATCTCACAACCTGCGTGAGCTCGAGGACATCTGCGATCATGTGGGACTGCTGCATAAGGGCGGCATTCTTCTGAGCCGGGATTTGGATGAGATGAAAATGAATATCCACAAGGTACAGTGCGTACTTAATCCGGGCATGGAGCCGGAAAATCTTATCGGTCTTGAGGTCTTAAAAACCGAGCGCAGGGGGAAGCTTCTGACTCTGACGGTGAGGGGAGATTTAAGTACCGTGGAATTCATCATGCAGAGAGCGGAGCCGGTGTTTTATGAGACGATTCCGCTGTCCTTAGAGGAAATCTTTATCAGTGAAACGGAGGTAGTCGGCTATGACGTCAGGAAACTTGTATTTTAGGTTGATGAGGGAGGATTTGAAACGCAGGGCATGGGCGGCGGCGCTCATCGGGCTCGGCTGCTTTTTCCTGTACCCGGTAGTCGCGGCATTTATTGCGGGAGATATAAAGGAAGCCGTGAGCTACGAAGCGGGGATCGAGAAGTACGCGGCGGAACTGATCCGGTGGCTCTCCTTTGAGAACGGGATGACGGTGTTTGCAATGATCGTCTTCTCCCTGATCTGTGGCATGAGCAGCTTTTCCTACTTGAATTCCAGGAGCAAGGTGGATTTCTACCACAGCCTCCCGATCCGGCGTGAAATGCTGTATGCGGTAAATTACATAGACGGTATCCTGATTCTGGCGCTTCCCTACGCTCTAAACGTCATCCTGGCTGCCGCTGTGGGAACGGCAAACGGGGCGGGCACAGCACAGCTCTGGCAGACGGCGCTGTCGGCGTGCGGACTGCACCTGACATATTTTATCCTGATGTATGCCACGGTAACGCTCGCGGCGATGATGACGGGAAATCTTGTGGTTGGCGCGCTGGGAAGCGCGGTGCTCGCGTTTTACATTCCGCTTGCCACAGCGTTAGTGAACGGATTTTTTACGATATTTTTCCATACATATGACCCGTATATGGAGCGGTGGCTTGTGACTGTCGGGACGCGGATGTCCCCGGTGCTGGAATACGTTTACCAGTTGGAGCGGTATCAGGACGGAATGGTAGCGCTGTCAGTGGCCGGCGCCCTGACTGTCTCGGCGCTCCTTGCGGGGCTTGGCTGTCTGTTTTACAGAAGACGCCCCTCCGAGTCGGCGGGGCGGGCGATGGCGTTTGAGCCTAGCTGCCCGGTCATAAGGGTTCTGATCACGCTTCTGTCGGCTGCGGGGCTTGGGGCGTTCTTCTGGTCGCTGCGTGAATCTACCGGCTGGATGGTGTTCGGAATTTTGTGCGGCGCGGTGATCGCCCACTGTGTCATTGAGATCATCTATCATTTTGACTTTAAGAGGCTGTTCTGCCATCGGGGGCAGCTCATTGGCTGTATCCTGGTCTCGGCAGCGGTGATGCTCGTGTTCCGCTACGACGTTTTCGGCTACGACAGATATCTGCCGGGGGCAGAACGGGTAAGCTCCGCGTCAGTCCGTGTGGAACGCCTGAGCAGCTGGGCATCCTACGGCGATGTGAAGGCGCAGCCGGACGGCTCTTACATATGGGAAAATCTGGACAGCTCGGATTATGTTGAGCAGCATATGAAGTGTGAGGATGTGGAAACCGTGCGCGGTATCGCGGCAGAGGGGATCAGGGCGGTGCAGAGCCGGAATAATAAGGAGGATGCGCTTTCCGGCGGAAACGTAGAGGATTCGGAAACCTGGTCCCAGATCTATATCTGTTATACGCTGAAAAGCGGAAGGAAGGTGCATCGCAGGTACTGTGTCTCCCTTGACGCTGTGATGCCGCAGGTGGAGAAACTCTACGCCGACGATCAGTACCAGAGGGGGAATTTCCCCGTGATGAATCTCACGGCAGATACGGTGGAGGCAGTGCATTTTCGGGATCTCGGACAGCCGGAGGGCGAGGAGCGGGAGAGTGTGCTTAACCGTCTGACGGCGGAGCAGAAAAATCGTATCCTGGAAACCTACCGGAAAGAGTTTTCCGCGATGACGCCTGAAAGAATGAAGGAGGAGCTTCCGGTCGGACTGATCCGTTTTGCCGGGGAGACAGAGGAGAAGGCGCTGGCCTGGTGGGAGCAGACCTATCCGGATTTCGCCGGAATCGCGAATGGATACCGGCTGTATGAGAGCGATCTTACGAACCGGAATTACTACCCGGTATATCCATCGTTTGCGGAGACGACCGCGCTGCTTAGGCAGTACGGGGTCACGCTGAATACGGGATACCGGGGGCGGGAGATCGTGCGCATCATGATCCGAAAAGACAAGTATGAGGCGGATGGAGACTGGCTTGGAAAGAAGGAGATCGTGATAACGGATCCGGGTGAGATCGACGAGCTGCGCGCGAGTCTGATTCCCGCCGCGGGCCAGTATTACAACAGAATGTTCCGGGTGGAGGATTTTGACATTGAGGTGAATACCGCGGGAGACGGCGACGGGGAGGTAGATGCAGAGCAGGCGTACCTGGCGGAGGGGAGGCTTCCGGAGTTTGTAAAAGAGCGTCTTGATGCGGCAGAGTACAGCGAATAAACCGGTATAATAAGACAGCGGCGCGAACCTTTGTTACATGAGGTTTGCGCCCGGCTGTTTTTTCTGTTCCTCGATCAGATCGGCGAGAGTCACATGATCCACCACATTGTCTATGGCGTCCTTAAGCTGCTGCCAGACGGCCAGGGAGACACACCGCCCCGCCTTCTCGCAGGTATTGATATCCTCGTCGAGGCACGCCACGGGGGAGAGGCTTCCCTCTGCCGCCCGTAAGATCATGCCGACAGTGTAGTCTTCGGGAGGCCGGGTCAGCATATAGCCGCCCTGAGCCCCGCGGATGCTGCGCACGAAACCGGCGCGGTGCAGGAGGGTGACAATCTGCTCTAAATATTTATCGGAAATGCCCTGCCGCGCGGCCACCTGGCTGATCTTCGTGCACTGATCCGGGCTTAAGCCGAGCTCGATCATTATGCGCAGGGCATATCTGCCTTTTGTGGAGATTCTCATATTCTTTCCTCCGATGGAAATTCTATGTCATAAGAACATTGTACAAGATAATCCGCAAGATGTAAACCGGAAAAGACAGGATTTTACGCCGCAGCCGCCCCTTTATTTTTCAGGCAGAATGTGCTAGACTGTATACAAAAGATAAGAAACAGTGCGGAAGGAGGAGAAATACATGAGGGACGGCTTTTTTCGCGTGGCGGCGGCCACCCCGAAGATTAAAGTGGCAGATCCTGTATACAACCGGGAGCAGATCTGCAGGCTGATCGGGGAAGGTGACGAGATGGGCGCGGGGCTGATGGTATTTCCCGAGCTGTGCCTGTCGGCCTATACCTGCGGAGATCTGTTTTTGCAGGACGCACTTTTGCAGCAGGTGAGAGAAGAGCTCGGCGCGGTCGTGGATTTCACGAGAGGTAAGCAGATGCTTGTGTTTGTGGGGCTGCCCTGGGAGCATGGCGGCAAGCTCTACAACGCGGCGGCGGCTGTCTGCGACGGTGCGCTTCTAGGCATTGTGCCGAAGCGGAACCTGCCGAATTACTCCGAATTTTATGAGCTTCGCCACTTCACGCCGGGGATGCAATCCCCGACACTCACGAAGTGGCGGGACGGACAGGTTCCGATGGGAACCGATCTGTTGTTTCGCTGCAGGGAAGATTCATCCCTTGTGGTGGCGGCCGAGATCTGTGAGGATGTCTGGGTGCCGTCTCCGCCGAGCATACGCCATGCGCTTGCCGGGGCGACGGTCATCGCAAACTGCTCGGCGAGCGATGAGGCGGTGGGGAAGGATTCCTACCGTCTGAAGCTGATCGGAGGTCAGTCGGCGCGCCTGATCTGCGGCTATGTGTACGCCAACGCGGGCGAGGGCGAGTCCACCCAGGATCTGGTGTTCAGCGGTCACAATCTCATTGCCGAGAACGGCACGATCCTTTCCGTGTCGAAGCGGTTTGCACCCGATACGATCTATGCCGATCTTGACCTCGAGCGTCTCGCTGCGGAGCGGAGGAGGACGAGCACCTACCCCGCGGCGGAAGACGGCGGCTATGTGACGGTGGAATTCTCCCTGAACGCCGTAAAAATGGAAGAAAAACAGAAGGAAAAGCTCTTCCGCGCGATCGACAGCCGCCCCTTTGTGCCCCACAGCGAGGCGGAGCGGAGCGAGCGGTGCGAGGAAATCTTTGCGATTCAGGCGACGGGTCTTAAGAAGCGGCTTGAGCACACGGGGATCACGCACGCGGTGCTGGGCATTTCCGGCGGTCTTGATTCCACGCTGGCGCTGCTTGTGACGGCGCGCGCCTTTGATATGCTGGGACTGCCGAGAAATCAGATCCATGCGGTGACGATGCCGTGCTTTGGGACGACGGACCGGACTTACCGGAACGCCTGCCGGATGGCAGAAAAGCTCGGCGCTTCCTTGAGGGAAATCGACATTAAGAAGTCTGTGACACAGCATTTTGCGGACATCGGGCACGACGCGGACTGCCGCGATGTGACCTATGAGAACGCCCAGGCGCGGGAGAGGACGCAGGTTCTCATGGACATCGCAAACCAGACAGGCGGCCTCGTGATCGGTACGGGCGATATGTCGGAGCTCGCGCTCGGCTGGGCGACGTACAACGGGGATCATATGTCCATGTACGGGGTAAACGTCTCCGTCCCGAAGACGCTGGTGCGCCATCTGGTGCGCTACTGTGCGGACACCTGCGGGGAGGACGCGCTTCGGACAGTCCTTTCGGATGTGCTTGATACGCCGGTGAGCCCCGAGCTTCTCCCGCCCGAAAACGGCGTCATTTCTCAGAAGACGGAGGATCTGGTCGGGCCGTATGAGCTCCACGATTTCTTTTTATACTATGTACTGCGATTCGGCTATATGCCGTCCAAGATTTACCGCATGGCGGTGTCGGCATTTGCGGGAGAATATGACGGGGAGACCATCGGGAAATGGATGAAGGTCTTTTACCGCAGATTTTTCGCCCAGCAGTTTAAGCGCTCCTGCCTGCCGGACGGGCCGAAGGTCGGCTCCGTGTCGGTATCGCCGAGGGGTGATTTAAGGATGCCGAGCGACGCATCCCGGCGCGTCTGGATGGAGGAGCTTGAACGCATCTGACAAAAAGAGACAAAGGAGAACAAAAACATGATCAGCAGTACGGCAAACAGACAGGTGAAATATGTAAACGCCCTTGTGAAAAAGGCGAAGACGCGCCGCGAGGAGGACCTGTTCGTGGCGGAGGGCGCCCGCATCTGCGCGGAGATTCCGAGGGAGCGGATACACAGCCTCTATGTTTCCGAGAGCTTTTTAAAGACGCCGGAATGCGCCGGGCTCACTACCGGGGTGCACCATGTTGAGGTCGTGACGGACGAGGTATTTAAGAGCCTCTCCGACACCTGCTCGCCGCAGGGGATTCTCGCGCTGGTGCGCCGGTATCATTACACACCGGACGAGGTGGCGCGCACGGGGGCGCAGAGCGGGAAACCTGCCCTTTTGATGGTGCTCGAGCGTCTGCAGGATCCGGGAAATCTCGGGACGATCCTGCGGGCGGGGGAGGGCGCCGGGGTGACGGGGATTTTGATGGATGCCTCCACCGCCGATATCTACAATCCAAAGGTGATCCGCTCCACCATGGGATCGGTCTTTCGCGTGCCGTTTGCGTACACGGAGGATCTGGGGGCGGCGCTTGCGGCCGTAAAAAAGAAGGGAATCCGCCTGTATGCGGCGCATTTAAAAGGGGAAAATGATTACGATAAGGAGAGCTATCTTGGCGACACCGGCTTTCTCATCGGGAATGAGGCAAACGGTCTGACGGAGCGCACAGCCGCCCTGGCGGACGCCTGCATCCGCATTCCCATGAAGGGGCGCGTGGAGTCGCTGAATGCGGCGGTCGCGGCGTCGGTTCTGATGTTTGAGGCGGCCCGCCAGCGCAGGGGCTCAAGATAACGTTGCAAAGAGGCGGAGAATATTGTAAGATGTACCTAAGAAAAAGGAGGTTGTGATAATGGTATCCATTTATTGGCTGATTGCGTTTGTCGTGCTGGTCGGGATAGAGGTCGCGACTATGGCGCTGACGACAATCTGGTTTGCCGGGGGCGCATTCGCTGCGTTTCTTCTGTCCCTGCTCGGCGTTCCGCTTGAGGTTCAGCTCGTGGCGTTTGTAGTGGTATCAGCCATTCTTTTGTTCCTCACGAGGCCCTTCGCCGCAAAATATATCAACGGCAATACGGTACGGACCAACGCGGACAGCCTGATCGGGAGAGAGGCGAGGGTTACCGTCGAGATCGACAATGAGAAGGGCTGCGGCGCCGCGGTCGTGGACGGCCAGGAGTGGACGGCACGGGCGCAGGATAAAGAGGTGTATCCCGCAGATACGATCGTGCGGATCCGGGAGATACGCGGAGTGAAACTGATAGTCAGTGCAGATAAGGTAACTGAACAGTTGCCAGATAAGAAGGAGTAAGATATGATTACATTTTTATTATTATTGATCGTTGTGTTGCTGGTTTTGGTGTCCTGTGTGCGGATCGTGCCGCAGGCGCAGGCGCTCGTCGTGGAGCGTCTGGGCGCATATCTTGGAACCTGGTCGGTGGGGGTGCATTTCCTACTTCCTTTTGTGGATCGCGTGGCAAAGCGCGTGACATTAAAGGAGCAGGTCGTGGATTTTGACCCGCAGCCTGTGATCACAAAGGATAATGTCACCATGCGGATTGACACGGTGGTATTTTTTCAGATCACGGATCCGAAGCTGTTCGCCTACGGCGTGGAGAATCCGATCATGGCGATCGAGAATCTGACGGCGACGACGCTCAGGAACATCATCGGCGATCTGGAGCTTGACCAGACCCTGACCTCGAGGGAGACCATCAACACAAAGATGCGCTCCTCGCTCGACGTCGCCACGGACCCGTGGGGGATCAAGGTGAACCGTGTGGAATTAAAAAACATTATCCCGCCGGCGGCAATCCAGGATGCGATGGAGAAGCAGATGAAAGCGGAGCGCGAGCGCCGCGAGGCGATCTTAAAGGCCGAGGGCGAAAAGAAATCGACGATCCTTGTCGCGGAAGGAAAGAAGGAGTCCGCGATCCTCGACGCGGAGGCGAGTAAGCAGGCGGCGATTTTACAGGCCGAGGCGGAGAAGGAGCGGCGGATCAAGGAGGCCGAGGGTGAGGCCGAGGCGATCTTGAGAGTACAAAAGGCGAAGGCGGACGGTATCCGCTTCTTAAAGGAGGCGGGCGCGGACGAGGCGGTCTTAAGGCTCAAGAGCCTTGAGACGTTTGCGGCGGCTGCCGACGGAAAAGCCACAAAGATCATCATTCCGTCGGAGATACAGGGAATTGCGGGTCTGGCGAAATCCGTCGTGGAGATTGCCGGTGAGCAGAGCGGGGGATCACATGCAGCTTCAGATTGACGCGGAAAAATCGTACGGGATCGTGCTGGAGGGCGGGGGAGCGAAGGGCTCCTACCAGATCGGCGCGTGGAAGGCGCTCAGGGAGGCGAATATTAAGATCCGTGGGATCGCGGGCGCTTCCGTGGGGGCCTTAAACGGCGCGCTCATGTGCATGGATGATTTTGAGCGCGCCGAAGAGATATGGAGCAATATTACCTACGCGCAGGTGATGGAGATGGACGGCTCTCTGGTGGGGGAGGCGTTTCGCGTCTTAAAGGACAGGGGCCTTGACGTGGCGCCGCTCCGCGCGCTGATCTTAAAGTGCGTCGATGAGGAGCGGATACGAAACTCAGACAGGGAGCTCTATGTGACGACGGTTTCCGTGGACGAGAGAAAGCCGCTTGTGCTGGACGTGAAGGCGCTTCCGGACGGCAAGATCGGGGATGCGCTGCTCGCCAGCGCCTATTTCCCCGCATTTAAGGCGGAGAAGCTTGGCGGAAAGCGTTACATGGACGGAGGAAGCTTAAATAACGTGCCTGTGGATGTGCTCCTCGACCGCGGTTACCGCGATATCATTATCATCCGCATCTACGGTCTGGGCTTTGACACGGAGCGCATCGTAAAGGTGCCGGAGGATGCCAACGTGCGCCATATTGCGCCGAGGCAGGATCTGGGCGGTATCCTCGAATTTGACGCGAAACGCGCGCGCAGGAATATGAAGCTTGGCTATATGGACGCGAAGCGTTTTCTGTACGGGCTTGCGGGCCGGAGCTATTATTTTGACGCGCCGCAGTCGGAGACGTATTATTTTGATAAGATGATGTCGGAGATGGAGCTGGTGCGCCATCTTATTTCAAAGGAGACAGGGGAGCTTAAAGGAACGGAGCATATGGGCTGCCGGGCGTTTACCGAGCAGATTTTTCCGGCGCTCGCGAAGGAGCTGAAGCTTGGGGAGGACTGGGATTACAAGGACTTATATCTGGCGATCCTCGAGAAATGGGCGAGGAAGCTGCGCCTTCCCCGCATGAAGATCTACACGCCGGATCAGATGGCGCAGAAGATACATGTGTACTTACGCAAACTTGACATGCCTTTGACGGTATAGTAAGTTATAGGTAAATTGGATACGGAGGAGACAGTATGAATTTAAAAGGAAGACATTTTCTGACACTCAAAGACTTCAGCCCGGAGGAGATCTTATATCTTCTGGATCTTGCCGCGGAGCTTAAGCGCAGGAAAAAAGAGGGGATTCCCGTCGATCATTACAGGGGGAAAAATGTGGCTCTGATCTTTGAGAAGACCAGCACCAGGACAAGGTGTTCCTTTGAGGTGGCGGCCCACGATATGGGGATGGGGACGACCTACCTCGACCCGTCGGGCTCTCAGATCGGAAAGAAGGAGAGCATCGCGGATACGGCGCGTGTCCTCGGGCGGATCTACGACGGCATCGAGTACCGCGGCTTCGGTCAGGAAATCGTGGAGGAGCTTGCAAGGTATGCAGGCGTCCCGGTGTGGAACGGCCTCACAAATGAGTATCATCCGACCCAGATGCTCGCGGACATGCTGACGGTGCGGGAAGAGCTCGGGCGTCTTGAGGGCGTGAAGCTTGTGTATATGGGCGACGCGAGATACAATATGGGCAATTCCCTCATGATCGTCTGCGCGAAGCTCGGGCTTCATTTTGTGGCGTGCGCGCCGAAAAAATATTATCCAAATATGGAGCTTATTGAACAGTGCCGGGAGTACGCGAAGGATTCGGGGGGTACGATCACATTCACTGAGAATGTGGAGGAGGCCACACGCGGGGCCGATGTCATCTACACCGACGTCTGGGTGTCGATGGGCGAGCCGGACGAGGTGTGGGAGGAGCGCATCCGGGATCTCACCCCCTACAAGGTGACGATGGATGTGATGAAAAACGCGGGCAGCCAGGCGATCTTTCTCCACTGTCTGCCGTCCTTCCATGATTTAAAGACGAAGATCGGCAAAGAAATGGGAGAGCGCTTCGGGATCACCGATATGGAGGTGACGGACGAGGTGTTTGAGTCGGCGCAGTCGCGGGTGTTTGAGGAGGCGGAGAACCGTATGCACACCATCAAGGCTGTGATGGTGGCAACATTGGGAGAATAGATATGCTTTTACAGGAAAAAAGGAAAAATCCGCGCAATATGGCGCTGATACTGGATTTGCTGCACATCGCGGTGGGCGTTCTGGTCGTCGTCTGCGCGGTGCTCGCGTTTGCGGGCCCGGAAAAGAACCAGATCCTGTTTCCGGTGATCTTCTGGCTGGCGGCGGGATTAAACTGCGTAAACGGCTGGTATCGGATTCGCTCGTCGAGCCATGACCGGAAGCGGAAGGCCGGCGGCATCGTGTTCTGCGTGGTCGCGGCGGCGCTCTTTGCGGTCGGATTCTTAAGCGCTGTCAGCATTTGGAGATAACTTATGAAAGCAGAGATTTTAAGGTGCTTAAAGGAGACGAATGGCTATGTGTCGGGGGAGGAGCTTGGCAGGCGTTTCGGCGTCTCCCGCACGGCAGTCTGGAAGGCGATTCGTCAGCTTGAGGAGGAGGGCTGCCGGATCGAGGCAGTGCGAAGACGCGGCTACCGCCTGGTGGAAAGCGCGGATCTGCTCAGCCGGACGGAGCTTTTAAGCACGTTAAGTACAAGGTGGGCCGGGCAAAGCCTCGTATTTCTTGACGAGGTCGACTCCACCAACAACGAGGCGAAGCGTCTCGCGGATCGTGGAGCGGCTCACGGCACGCTCGTGGTGGCGGATCATCAGACTGCCGGAAAAGGCCGCAGGGGGCGCTCCTGGAGCTCCCCGAAGGGAAGCGGCATCTGGATGAGCCTGCTGATCAGGCCAGATTTTGCGCCCGGGGCGGCGTCCATGCTGACGCTTGTTGCGGCCATGGCGGTAAGCGCCGGCATCCGGGAGACGACGGGTCTCGACTGCCTGATCAAGTGGCCGAACGACATTGTATTTGACGGTAAAAAGGTCTGCGGAATCCTCACTGAGATGAGCACGGAGGAGGACTGCATCCGCCATGTGGTCATCGGAATCGGCATCAATGTCAACACGCCGGATTTCCCGGAGGAGATCGCGCCCCGGGCGACCTCGCTTGCTCTCGCGTCAGGGCATGAGGTCAGGCGCGCCGCGTTAATTGACGCTGTTTTGCGGGCATGGGAAATGTACTACGCCTCCTACCTTAAAACCCTGGATATGAGTAGCTTGAAGGAGACTTACAATGAACGGCTCGTGAACTGCGGCCGTGAGGTGACGGTTCTCGCTCCGACAGGCTCTTACACGGGAATCTCCCGGGGGATCGACGGACGGGGGGAGCTTTTGGTGGAGATGGCAGACGGAAGCCTCCGCACGGTGATATCGGGTGAGGTGTCGGTGAGAGGAATTTACGGATATGTGTGACAGAAGTGAAGAAAATGAAGGGGAAGCTTACGGGAAGGAACCGGAGCTTACCTCGCGCCTGCGCGCGATGAACCGGCCGCTGCTCGACTGGTACGAGGCCCACGCGCGCGTCCTGTCTTGGAGGGACAACCCCGAGCCCTACCGGGTGTGGATCTCGGAGATCATGCTCCAGCAGACCCGCGTGGAGGCGGTGAAGCCTTATTTTGAGCGCTTTATTCAGGCGTTTCCGGGGGTGCGGGCGCTTGCGGAGGCGGACGACGACCGCCTGATGAAGCTCTGGGAGGGGCTTGGATACTACAACCGGGCGAGAAATTTAAAAAAGGCGGCCTGTGTGATCATGGAGAGCTACGGCGGCCGGATGCCCGACGAGTACGATGAGCTGGCCGCGCTTCCAGGCATCGGCAGCTACACGGCGGGGGCGATCGCCTCGATCGCTTACGGAAAACCTGTGCCCGCGGTGGACGGGAATGTGCTGCGCGTGATCTCCCGCGTCTTAAAGAGCCGCGCGGATATCGGCAGGGCGGCGACAAAGAAGTGGGTCGAGGAAATGCTCAGGGAGACGATGCCGCGTCACGACGCGAGCCATTTTAATCAGTGCCTGTTTGAGATCGGCGCGACGGTCTGCGTGCCGAACGGACGCCCCCATTGCGCGGAGTGCCCGCTTCACTCGATCTGCCTGGCGGGAAAGGAGGGGCTCACAGATGAGATCCCCGTAAAGACGCCGCCGAAAAAGAGAAAGATCGAGGAGCGGACGGTCTGTATTTTAGAGCACGGAAACCGCGTGGGGCTTAACAGGCGGGCGGATACGGGGCTTTTGGCGTCCCTCTATGAGCTTCCGAATGTGGAGGGACATCTTACAGCCGGAGAGGCAGCGGAGGCTTTCGGCTGCGGTGCGGCCTCGGTGGAGAAAGTTGAGCCGCTTCCGGCGGCGAAGCATATCTTTTCCCATGTGGAATGGCACATGATCGGCTACCGGGTGATCTTAAGAGATGGGATACCGGACGGCTATATCGCGGCCGAAAAAGAGGAACTAAAGAGCGTTTATGCCCTGCCGAATGCATTTGGCAGGTATACAAAGCTGATAAAATGAGGATAATGTGAGGGAGACCGGTGTTTTCGCTTTTGTTCGGTCGCGGGCGAGGTGTCCTCTTTTGTTCGGTCGCCGGATGTAATGCTTTTTTTCGCAGGCTCAAAAAAGCATTCACCGGTCTCCCTCACAGCGAGGTTATAGCCCGCGACCTCGGAACTGGCTACCCCCAGCCGCATGGCTGAACTATTACGCAAAGTTTGAAAGAAAATTGTTGAAATCTGTTGTTTGCTGATATATAATGATAAGATGTATAGGCTGTAACTATTCGTAAAACCTTCTGTTGAAAGGATGTTACTGTGGAAAAAGACGATTTTTTAGAAAAGCTGAATAAGCTGGTGGAAATTGCCAAAGCAAAGCAAAGTTCACTGGATGTGACGGAGATCAATGATTTCTTTGCGGGTGACAATCTCGACGCTGACCAAATGGAGCAGATTTACGCGTTCCTCGAGGAAAAGCATGTTGAGGTGATCCCTGTCATCGACGACAGTGTCCTTGTGGAGGATCCTCTGCTGCTTGAGGATGACGAGATCGACATGGACGAGAACTTCTTAAAGGATGCGGAGGATATCGAGTTAGATGCCGTTGAACTGCTTGACGGTATCGGCACGGAGGATCCCGTCCGCATGTACTTAAAGGAGATCGGCACAGTTCCGCTTTTGAGTACGGAGGAGGAGTTAGAGCTCGCAAAGCGCAAGGAAGAGGGGGATGATCAGGCAAAGGAGCGCCTGATCGAGGCGAACCTGCGCCTTGTCGTCAGCATTGCGAAGCGCTATACAGGACGCGGCATGAGCTTTCTTGACCTTGTACAGGAGGGGAACCTGGGGCTGATCAAGGGCGTTGAAAAATTTGATTATACAAAAGGATATAAGCTGAGTACATATGCTACTTGGTGGATCAGACAGTCTGTGACCCGGGCGCTTGCGGATCAGGCTCGCACGATCCGTGTGCCGGTGCATATGGTTGAGACCATCAACAAGATGTCGAAGATGCAGCGCAAGCTGACGCTGGAGCTGGGCTACGAGCCGTCGGTGACGGAGCTTGCCGACGCGCTTGAGATGTCCGAGGATAAGGTGATGGAGATCATGCAGATCGCCAGAGAGCCCGCGTCCCTTGAGACGCCGATCGGCGAGGAGGACGACTCAAACCTTGGCGATTTCGTGGCGGATAACAACGTGGTGACTCCCGAGGGCAATGTGGAGTCCGTGATGTTGAGGGAGCATATCGACGCGCTGCTTGCGGATTTAAAGGAGCGCGAGCGCCAGGTCATCGTCCTGCGCTTTGGACTTGAGGACGGCCACCCGCGCACCCTCGAGGAGGTAGGCAAGGAGTTCAACGTCACCCGTGAGCGCATACGCCAGATTGAGGCGAAGGCGCTGCGCAAGCTGCGCAATCCGGTTCGGAGCAAGCGGATTCGCGATTTTCTGTAAAGGCGGCAGTGATGAATCGCAAAAATTATCAGAGAGAGCTGGAAAACATCATAAAAGAAAACGAGAGTGAGAGCCGGGTTCCCCGGCTTTTGCTTCATAGCTGCTGCGCGCCATGCAGCAGCTACGTCCTCGAATATCTGTCGCAGTATTTTGAGATCACGGTGTTCTACTATAATCCGAATATCGCGCCAAAGGAGGAGTACGACAGGCGGGTTGCGGAGCAGGAAAGGCTTATCCGACAGCTTCCGGCGAGGCACCCGATCGGTTTTACGGCCGGCCCCTACGAGCCGGAGCGCTTCTATGAGGCGAGCCGCGGCCTCGAAAAAGAGCCTGAGGGAGGCGAGCGCTGCTTTAGATGCTACCGTCTGCGCCTTTTAGAGGCGGCAAGGATGGCCGCCTTAGGCGGCTATGACTATTTTGCCACGACGCTCACGATAAGTCCCTTAAAAAACGCGGAGAAGATCAATGAGATCGGGGAGGAGCTCGCCGGAATCTATCATGTGGAGCATCTGCCGTCAGATTTTAAGAAAAAGGACGGGTATAAGCGCTCGGTCGAATTGTCGAAAGAGTACGGATTATACCGCCAGGATTACTGCGGATGCGTCTATTCCAGACTTGACACAAACCGCGATTTGTAATAAAATCTTACTAGAGAAATTTCCCGCTGTAAGATATGGAGATTTAAGGAAAGAAAATATAAAGAAAAGGAGAAGAGAATATGCTTAGCAAGACTTTGACAGTAGTGAATCCGTCCGGGCTACACTTAAGACCGGCGGGGGTGCTTTCCCAGACTGCGATGAAGTTCAAGTCTGATGTGATCATCGAGTGCGGCGAGAAGCGGATCATCGCAAAGAGCGTGCTTAACGTTATGGCGGCGGGCATCAAGTCCGGCACCGAGATCAAGCTCATCTGCGACGGCGAGGACGAGGCGGCGGCGATGGAAGCCATTAGCCAGGCGATCGAGAGCGGTTTAGGCGAGATGTAAATGTGGTGAAAAAAGGGGAGCCTGCAAGTGCATGGCTCCTTTTTTTTATCCCATCATCAATATATAAAAATTAAATTGTCTGATTATCTGACAATTTAATAAAAAAGTTCTTTACAAGTCGCGAAATTTATAGTATCATCGAAAAATCAAAGAAAAAAATTACGCGAAAGGAAGAAAACTATGCAGAGCGATCAGAGAACAGCCAGGCTTCCAGGTCTCTACGACCCAAGATTTGAGCATGACAACTGCGGCATCGGCGCTGTGGCGAACATAAAAGGGATCAAGAGCCACAAAACCGTCGAGCAGGCGCTTCACATCGTGGAGAGCTTAGAACACCGCGCCGGAAAGGACGCGGAGGGTAAGACAGGCGACGGCGTCGGCATCATGCTGCAGATTTCCCACAAATTCTTTCAGAAGGTGACGAAGCCCTTAGACATCCGGCTCGGCGGCGAGCGGGAGTACGGCGTCGGCATGTTTTTCTTCCCGCAGGACGAGCTCGCCAGAAATCAGGCGAAAAAGATGCTGGAGATCATCGTGAAGAAGGAGGGCCTGCGCTTCCTCGGATGGAGGGATCTGCCCATTCACCCGGAGCTTATCGGGCAGAAAGCGGTCGATAAAATGCCCTATATCGTCCAGGGCTTTATCGGGAAGCCGGCGAACGTCGGGAAGGGTCTGGATTTTGAGCGCCGCCTGTATGTGGCGCGCCGCGTGTTCGAGCAGAGCAACGACAACACCTATGTGGTGTCGATGAGCAGCCGCACCATCGTCTATAAGGGAATGTTCCTCGTAAAGGAGCTGCGGCAGTTTTTTGAGGATCTGCAGGATGAGGATTACGAGTCCGCGATTGCGGTCGTACACTCCAGATTCAGCACCAACACGAACCCGAGCTGGATGCGCGCCCACCCGAACCGCATCATCGTACATAACGGCGAGATCAACACGATCCGCGGCAATGTGGACAAGATGATGGCGCGTGAGGAGACCATGGAGTCCGCATTCTTTAAATCCGAGATGCACAAGGTTCTCCCGATCATCAATCAGGAGGGCTCCGACTCCGCCATGCTCGACAACGCGCTCGAGTTTATGATGATGAGCGGGATGGAGCTTCCCCTGGCAGTGATGGTGACGATCCCGGCTCCGTGGGAGCACGACAAATCCATGTCCCAGGAGGTGAAGGATTTTTACCGCTATTACGCGACGATGATGGAGCCCTGGGACGGCCCGGCTTCCATTGTGTTCAGCGACGGCGATGTGCTGGGCGCGGTTCTCGACCGCAACGGCCTGCGCCCTTCCCGCTATTATATTACCGACGACGACCAGGTGATCCTCGCCTCCGAGGTGGGCGCAATCGACATCGAGCAGGCCCATGTGGTGAGGAAGGAACGGCTGCGCCCCGGCAGGATGCTCCTGATCGACACGGTGAAGGGCGAGCTGGTGGGCGACGACGAGCTGAAGCGGCGGTACGCGTCGCGCAGACCCTACGGCGAGTGGCTGGACGCAAACCTTGTGAGCTTAAGCGATCTTCCGATCCCGAATAAAGGCGTTCCCGCCATGACGAAGGAGGAGCTTGCCCGGCTCCAGAAGACCTACGGCTATACCTACGAGCAGTACAAGACCATGATCCTGCCGATGGCGTTAAACGGTGCGGAGACCGTCTCCGCCATGGGCGCGGACAGTCCGCTCGCCGTGCTCTCAAAAAAGCACCAGCCGCTTTTTAACTACTTTAAGCAGCTTTTCGCGCAGGTCACAAACCCGCCGATCGACGCGATCCGCGAGGAGATCGTCACCTCCACCACCGTCTATGTGGGCGAGGAGGGAAATGTGCTTGAGGAGACGCCGGAGAACTGCCATATCCTAAAGGTTGACAATCCAATCCTCACCTGCACGGATCTTTTAAAGATTAAATATATGAAGAAACCTGGATTTAAGGTGGAGGTCATCCCGATCACCTACTACAAAAACACCTCGTTGGAAAAGGCGATCGAACGTCTGTTCCTCGAGGTGGACCGGGCGCACCGCGACGGCGTGAACATCATCATCCTGTCGGACCGGGATATCGACGAGAACCATGTGCCGATCCCGTCCCTTCTCGCGGTGTCCGCGCTGCAGCAGCACCTTGTCAAGACGAAGAAGCGCACCTCGATGGCGCTGATCTTAGAGAGCGGCGAGCCGCGGGAGGTTCATCATTTCGCGACGCTCCTGGGCTACGGCGCCTGCGCCATCAACCCTTATCTGGCGCAGGAGTCGGTCCGCAGCCTGATCGAGACGGGAATGCTCGACAAGGACTACTATGCGGCGGTGGAGGACTACGACTCCGCGGTGCTGCACGGCATCGTAAAGATCGCTTCCAAGATGGGCATTTCCACGATCCAGTCCTACCAGGGCGCACAGATCTTTGAGGCGATCGGCATCTCGAAGGAGGTGATCGACCGGTATTTTACAAACACGGTCAGCCGCGTCGGAGGCATTACCTTAGACGATATCGCAAACGATGTGGACGTGCTCCACTCGGCGGCATTCGACCCGCTTGGGCTTGACGTGGATCTGACGCTTGAGAGCGTTGGCAGCCACAAGGAGCGCGCGGGGCAGGAGGAGCATCTGTACAACCCGCGGACGATCCATCTTTTGCAGGAGGCTGCGCGCACCGGAAATTATGAGCTGTTTAAGGAATACAGCCATGCGTTAAATGAGGAGGGTCAGACCGTCAACTTAAGAAGCCTGATGGATTTTAATTTTGACGAGAGCGGCGGCATCCCCATCGACGAGGTGGAGAGCGTGGATTCCATCGTGAAGCGCTTTAAGACGGGGGCCATGTCCTACGGCTCCATCTCCCAGGAGGCCCACGAGACGCTGGCAGTTGCCATGAACCGGCTGGGCGGAAAGTCCAACACCGGCGAGGGCGGCGAGAGTCTGGAGCGGCTTGTCCCGGGGCCGAAGAATAACAACCGCTGCTCCGCTATCAAGCAGGTGGCGTCCGGGCGTTTCGGCGTGACATCCCGCTATCTGGTGAGCGCGCAGGAGATCCAGATCAAGATGGCGCAGGGCGCAAAGCCCGGCGAGGGCGGACAGCTCCCCGGCGGCAAGGTGTACCCGTGGGTGGCAAAAACGCGCCATTCAACGACGGGAGTGGGGCTCATCTCCCCGCCGCCGCACCACGACATCTATTCCATTGAGGATCTGGCGCAGCTCATCTACGACCTGAAAAACTCCAACACCAGGGCTCGGATTTCCGTAAAGCTGGTGTCGGAGGCGGGCGTGGGAACCGTGGCGGCGGGCGTGGCTAAGGCGGGCGCACAGGTCATCCTGGTATCCTCCTTTGACGGCGGCACCGGCGCGGCGCCGAGAAACTCCATCTACAACGCGGGGCTTCCCTGGGAGCTCGGCGTGGCGGAGGCGCACCAGACCCTGATCATGAACGGACTGCGCGACAAGGTGATCCTTGAGACCGACGGCAAGCTGATGACCGGGCGCGACGTGGCGATCGCCTGCATTCTGGGCGCGGAGGAGTTCGGCTTTGCGACGGCTCCCCTTGTGACGATGGGCTGTGTGATGATGCGCGTCTGCAATCTGGACACCTGCCCGGTCGGCATCGCGACTCAGAATCCGGAGCTTCGCAAGCGATTCCGGGGCAAGCCGGAGTATGTGGTAAACTTCATGCACTTTGTGGCGCAGGAGCTGCGGGAGTACATGGCAAGGCTCGGCGTGCGCACCGTGGATGAGCTGGTGGGACGCACCGATCTGTTAAAGAAGAAGGAGAATATCCCGAATGAGCGGGCGGGGAGGGTCGATCTCTCCGGCATTCTCGACAACCCGTATCAGGGGATGCGTTTCAGAGGTTATAAGGATAAAGCGGAGTACGATTTTAAGCTGAATGAGACCGTGGATGAGCAGATTCTCCTAAAGAAGTTGAGGTCGGCGCTTGAGAGCGGCCAGAAGAAGAGCCTGGAGATCGACGTCTCAAATGTGAACCGGACCCTGGGAACGATCTTCGGCTCCGAGATCACGAGGAAGTATCCAGACGGCCTGCCGGAGGACACCTTCACGATCCGGTGCAGCGGAAGCGGCGGCCAGAGCTTCGGGGCATTTATCCCGAGAGGGCTGACGCTTGAGCTGATCGGCGACAGCAACGACTACTTCGGGAAGGGCCTCTCAGGCGGGAAGCTGATCGTGTATCCGCCGAAGTCCGTGCAGTTTAAGCCGGAGGACAATATCATCATCGGCAATGTGGCACTCTACGGGGCCACGAGCGGAAAGGCGTTTATAAACGGCGTGGCGGGGGAACGCTTCTGCGTCCGCAACTCCGGCGTTACGGCGGTTGTGGAGGGCGTGGGCGACCACGGCTGCGAGTACATGACCGGCGGGCGCGTGGTGGTCCTCGGCGAGACCGGAAAGAACTTTGCGGCAGGCATGAGCGGCGGTATCGCCTATGTACTGGATGAGCGCCGCGATCTGTATAAGCGCCTGAACAAGGAGCTGGTGTCTCTCGAGGAAGTGACGAACAAGTACGATGTTCTGGAGCTTAAGGAAATGATACAGGAGCACGTTGCCTATACCAACTCCGAAAAGGGCAAGGAGATTCTCGCACATTTTGGGGAGTATCTGCCGAAGTTTAAGAAGGTGATGCCGCACGACTACCGGCGCATGATGAACACCATCGTGCAGATGGAGGAGAAGGGATTAAGCAGCGAGCAGGCGCAGATCGAGGCGTTTTACGCGAACCAGAGAGGATAAGGAGGAGAGAAGATGGGAAAGCCAACAGGATTTTTGGAGTACGACAGGGCGGTCGGCGCGGCAGAGGCGCCCCTTGCGCGCATTAAGCATTTTGGCGAATTTCACGCCTCTTTAAGCGAGGAACAGCAGAGAAAACAGGGCGCGCGCTGCATGGAGTGCGGCGTCCCCTTCTGCCAGTCGGGGATGATGATAAAGGGCATGGTCTCCGGCTGCCCGCTGAACAATCTGGTTCCGGAGTGGAATGACCTTGTATACACGGGCAACTGGTCGCAGGCGTTCAACCGCTTAAAGAAGACAAACAGCTTTCCGGAGTTTACGAGCCGCGTGTGCCCGGCTCCCTGCGAGGCGGCGTGTACCTGCGGGTTAAACGGCGACCCGATCACCATCAAGGAGAACGAGCGCTCCATTATTGAGAAGGCGTACGAGAGCGGTGAGGCGGGGCCGAAGCCGCCGAGGATCAGGACGTCGAAAAAGATAGCGGTCATCGGATCGGGCCCGTCAGGCCTTGCGGCCGCCGACCAGCTGAACCGGCGCGGCCACAATGTGACGGTGTTTGAGCGGGAGGACAGGATCGGCGGGCTCCTCATGTACGGGATTCCGAATATGAAGCTTGAGAAGCACATCATAGACCGGAAGGTCGAGGTGATGAAGGCGGAGGGCGTGGCCTTCGTCACCGGGGCGGACGTGGGGAAAAATTACAAGGCGGGAAAGCTTAAGAAGGAATTTGACAGCATCATCCTCGCCTGCGGCGCGTCGAACCCGCGCGACCTTGCCGTTTGCGGGCGCGAGGCGGAGGGAATCTATTTTGCCGTGGACTTCTTAAAATCCACGATGAAGAGCCTCTTAAATTCCGGTCTTGAGGAGGGGACATTCATCTCGGCGAAGGATAAGCATGTGATCGTGATCGGCGGCGGCGATACGGGGAACGACTGTGTCGGCACCGCGATCCGCCACGGCTGCGCGTCTGTGACGCAGCTCGAGATGATGCCGAAGCCGCCGGTGACCCGCGCCGAGAACAACACCTGGCCCGAGTGGCCAAAAGTCTTAAAGACGGACTACGGCCAGGAGGAGGCCATCGCCGTATTCGGGAAAGACCCGCGCGTGTATCAGACCACGGTGAAGGAGTTTAAAAAGAACGATAGCGGGAAGGTCTGCGGGGCAGTCCTCGTAAGCCTTGAGCCGAAGCAGGATCCCGAGAGCGGAAGAATGCAGATGATTCCCGTGGAGGGCAGCGAAAAGGAAGTGCCCGCCGACCTGGTACTTATCGCCGCCGGATTTTTGGGCGCCCAGTCCTACCCGGCAGACGCCTTCGGAGTGGAATTAAACGCCAGAACCAACGTAGCCACCGAAGCCGGAAGCTACGCCACGAATGTGGAAAAGGTCTTTGTGGCAGGCGATATGCACCGCGGCCAGTCGCTTGTGGTCTGGGCGATCCATGAAGGGCGTGAGGTGGCAAAAGAAGTGGATCGCTACCTTATGGGGTATACAAACCTGGCATAGCTGCGGGGGCGAGATGGCGCACTGTGGCGTTTCCGGCGGATTTTACGCCGCAACGTCCCGGGCAGACAGTCCCGCGTGACACGCTGCGTTTCCGGGCGTTGCGGCTGGGAGTGCCGGGTGCAAGGGAGCGGTGTAAACGTTACCGTGAGGGAGACCGGTGAATGCTTTTGCGAGCCTGCGAGAAAAAGCATTACATCCGGCGACCGAACAAAAACGAAAATGCCGCCCACGACCGAACAAAGGCGACCCCCCCCGCGTTACAAAAAACTCCCTGAACTGCTTGACAAACAAAAACGGATATCATATAATACATACGTTGCCCGCCAAGTGGCGGGACGTATTCCTCGATAGCTCAGTCGGTAGAGCACGCGGCTGTTAACCGCGCTGTCGTAGGTTCAAGTCCTACTCGGGGAGTTTGGCTTCATGCAGACCGGAGATACCGGTTGTCGTGGACAGGCGATCAGGAAGCCACCGAGATTTCGGACCTTTAGCTCAGTTGGTCAGAGCAACCGGCTCATAACCGGTCGGTCCTGGGTTCGAGTCCCCGAAGGTCCATTTAAAGCTATACAACTACATATTCAGGCCCGATGGCTCAGTTGGTTAGAGCGCCGCCCTGTCACGGCGGAGGTCGTGGGTTCGAGTCCCATTCGGGTCGCTTGTTTGTCTGTAATGCCGCAGTGGCGGAACTGGCAGACGCACAGGACTTAAAATCCTGCGGGACTAATCTCCCGTGCCGGTTCGATTCCGGCCTGCGGCATTTGGAAAGCTTCGGACTTCCACAGGGAGGTTTGAGGCTTTTTCCATATCTGAACTGACAGTGTAAAAGAGAGGAAGAAAGATGATGGGAAGAAATGCGCTGCGGGAAACCGTGCTTTACTATACCCCGGAACAGATGCCTCACGCCGCAAGGCTTAAGGGCGTGCTGGTACAGATGGGGATTCGTATCAGGAATGTGGCGTCGGAGCAGGTAACGGATACGGTGGGGAGCCTCCTGGGAATTCCCGGGGCGGGGCAGGAAGCTGAGGGGGCCACGCAGCCGGGTGCGCTTCCCGTGCTCACACAGGAGATGCTCGTGCTGTATAATTTTTCCGGGAAGAGGCTGGATGAGCTGCTTTTCAACTTAAGGCGCGCCGGCGTGCCGAAAACCGCGCTCAAGGCGGTCGTCACCGAGCACAATATAAACTGGACCTTTTATCATCTGTATGAGGAGATCAGGGAAGAACACGAGAGAATGCGATTTCAGATTGTCAAACCATTTTGATTAATAGCAAAGGGAAGCACAGATACAAGTGTAAATTTTTAGGAGATGAGGATAAGGCTATGAAAGAGAGAGGAACGATCAGAAACGGAGAAACCAGAAAGGGATGCTTAAAGAGAGGTCTTGCGTGGTTTCTGACGCTTGCGTGCGTCTCGGGGATGATGCCGGGCGTGCCGGGGATAAAAGAGCCGATAAACGTCGAGGCGGCGGAAACGACCGAGCCAACCGAGCCGTCCGCGGAAGGCTCGGGCAACACGGACTTTGTGGCGGGCGTCGTGATCGACGACGGGGATATGCGGCTTAAGGTGACGGTTCCGATGGTATTCGCGTTTGTGGTGAACGGCACGGTGGACAGCGCGCACGCACAGGAGGCGGTGACCGTGGAGAACGGCGGGCTCCTGCTCCCGAATGTAAAGGTAGTGGTGGACACGCCGTCGACGGATGGGGCGAATGGCACATATCATCTCGAGGTCGGTGAGACGGGGAACTGGATGTTTACGAATTATTCGACAAAGAACCGTGCGAGGGACGGCTCGGAGGATGCATATGTGGACCCCGCGACGGGTCGCGTGGGCACGACGGTGGATGTGTGGGGCGCGGTCGAGAACGCGGGAAGCGCGGCGTCGAGAAACTACTGGAATCATGTGGCGGAGATCGAGGCGGGGGACGCGGGCTTTAAGCAGTACACGCTGTCGGTGACGAGCAGAAGCATCGTGCAGGATACGGACAGTGTGGCGAAGGAGACGGTGGCGTTTACCACAGAGCGGGATGGGAATTTCGCGATGGGAAAGGTGATTCGGCTTTCTGCGCCGGATGCAACGGCAGGAGTAGATTCTGTGACGAAGCTTGCGCTTGTGGGCTCAGAGGAGGATGTGACATTTGGGGTCGCTGTGGGTGGCAAGCGGGGAAACTACACGCAGGTCGAGCAGTCTGCGAAGGTCGGGACGGTGATCTGGACGATTCAGACGCCGAAGTTTACCGCGGCGAACACCGCCCCGAATAATCCGTTCCTTGACGCGCCGTCGGAATAATTACGCCCGCGACCGAGGGACTGGGCAGTATCAGCCGCAAAGCCCGGAAGACAGACCCGGTGACGATAGCGAGGCTTCCGTAGCGAGGTCTGCGCTAGCTGGCGTAGGCGAGTTTGCGCGACTGACGGCTAATCGGCTCACCGTGAGGGAGACCGGTGAATGCTTTTTTGAACTTGTGAAAAAAAGCATTACATCCGTCGACCGAACAAAAGAGGATACCCCGCGCGCGGACCGAGTAGGAAACGTAGCGTGTCACGGGCTGTCTTTCCGGGACTGCGGCGTAAAATCCGTCGGGAACCCCCGCCCGCGACCGAACAAAAGAGAAAGCTGTGGCCGCGACCGGGGCAAAAGAAAAAGGGGGCAGGGGATGACCGGATCAAAAAAAGAAATACAGAGTGAACGTTTTTTGTCCCTGGAAAATATTTTCCGCGGCTGTATCCTCGCGGAGTTTCCGGTGGACGGGGAGTTAAGGCAGGCGGCAAAGGAGCGGTACGGCCTTGATGCGGACGAGCCGATCGCGATCTTTGCCGTGTGGCTCGGCCACCATTACGAGGAGCGCTATGAGGAGCTGGAACGCCTCTTAGAGCCCTGCTTCTCCCAGGCGGCAGAGTATGAGAGCTGTATGATCCACTCCGCGAGAAACCGGGCGGTGGCTGTGTTCTTCTATCACATGAGGGATGTGAAGGCGATGGAGAGGTGGTGCGCGGGCACGGTGCTGCCGGAGCTTGACCGCGCGTTTGCCTTAACGCCGGTGTTTAGCTGGACCGTGTGTGAAGGGCTTAAAGATATGCCGGAGGGGTTTGCCCGGCTGATGGAGAGCCGGACATGGAATTTATGTTTCCCGGAGGGGATTCTCATCACCTCGGAAATGACCGCGCAGGTGGAGACTGTGCCGCTCAAATATCCGCTTGAGATCGAGACTCAGCTAAAGCAGGCTGTCTCAAAGCGTGACAGAGCAGGGTATGAGCAGGCGCTTGAGCAGTTTATTAAGAGCTGCGTGTCCGCCTCCTGCCATCCGGACGAGATCCGCGAGGCGTGCGTGCGCCTTGCTCTCGCTGTGATGAATCTGGCCCGGTCCATCGGCCGGGTGGATGGGGAGATTCCGGCGAGGACCGTTTTGGGAGATCTGTCCCACGCGGTCACCTGGCACGGGGTGAGGGAAGTGATGGCGCAGCTTTTTAATCAGGTGACGGCTGCGGAGGAGGAGGACCCGGATATGAGCCTTCTCGTGAAGCAGGCGAAGGAGCTCGTCAGGACCTACTACGATCAGGGTATTACCCTTGAGGAACTCTCGGAAAAGCTCCATGTGACGGAGGAGTATTTGAGCGCCCGTTTTAAGAAGGAGACCGGAATGTCCTTTACTGAGACCGTGCGGAAGTACCGCATCGAGAAGGTGAAGGAGCTTTTGCTCGATTCGAGTTTAAAGCTCAACCAGATCGCGGATATGGTGGGCTACTCGGACCCGAAATACATGAGCAAGGTATTTAAGGAGGAGGTCGGTATGCTCCCGGCTGAGTTCCGCAAAGAAAACGGTTGAAAACGTTACCAGAATTTGTAAAACCATGTCGAATTGATTAAATAATTACTCCTTTTTTGGAAATTTCCTCTTTTCACATGATAGGCGAAACGATAAAATGGTAGCGATAAAACGAAAAGGCGAGAGGGAAACTGGTTACCATAGTTTTCAAAAAAGGAGTGTATTACTATGAGTGAGATCAATGTAACCTTTAAGAATCCCACGGAGGTCCTTGATTTTGTAAACCTTGTGGAGAAGTATCCGTTTGATATGGACTTGAGCCGCGGCAGCGTTGTTGTCGACGCGAAATCTCTGCTTGGCATTATGAACCTGGGATTCAACCACGTTGTAAATTTAAGAGTATATGCAGATGAGTGTGCGGGCCTGCGCCAGGATATCAGGAAGTATATCGCAGCATAAGGCTGTCTGCCATGAAAAAGACATTTTCGACTTATTGTCCCCTCATACCTTGCAGAACGGCGAGAGCTGTTCTGCATTTCCTTTTTCGGGGACATATACCGCGAGACCGGGGCGATACCGGCTAAAAATAAGAACGAGGAGCGCGCAGCCATGTATAAGATTGTTTCGAGACTGCTGATCTACGGTGATATGCCGAAGGATTCAATCCTGATGGAACTTGCGGACATCATCCGAAAGATGGATGAGGGGAGTCAGACGAAGGACGAGCTTCTGACGAGAGTCTACACGCAGATGAGGCATCTGCTTGAGGTCGCGACGGACTACGGCTTTGATAAGAATCTGTGGCATAATTACTTGACCTTTCTGCTGATCACAAGCGAGAACCCTTTCAGCATCACCTGTGAGAAGACCGGGGCGGGCGAGGGCAGCGTCAATGATTTTGCCAGGGGAGATTTCAAGGCGTTTATGGAGCTGTTCCACTATGATTTTTGCCGTCTCGAGGAATATCTCGGCGTGGACTGCTTTGACCGCATCTCCCATTATCGTGCCATCGAGAAGAAAGAGCTGATGTATAATAAGAATGTCAGCGAGAAGGTGCAGGCGCTGAGCCTTAAGCTGGCTGAGGCGAGGGACGAACAGGAGTTCTTTGACTGTGTGACCGGGTTTTACAGGGCTTACGGCGTGGGGATGTTCGGCCTTAACAAGGCATTCCGCATCCGGCAGGGAGAAAACGGCGATGTGGCATTCTGCGCCATCAACAACATGGATACGGTGACGCTCGACGACCTGGTCGGGTACGAGCTCCAGAAGAAGAAGCTGGTGGACAATACGCTGGCGTTTGTCCAGGGCAGAAAGGCAAACAATGTCCTTTTATTCGGCGACAGCGGCACGGGAAAGTCCACCAGCATAAAGGCGATCGTCAACGAATTTTACGATCGGGGCCTGCGCATGATCGAGATCTACAAGCACCAGTTTAAGGATCTCTCGGCTGTGATCGCCCGGATCAAAAACCGCAACTACAAATTCATCATTTACATGGACGACCTCTCCTTTGAGGAGTTCGAGGTGGAGTATAAATTTTTAAAGGCGGTCATCGAGGGCGGCGTGGAGACAAAACCGGACAACATTCTGATCTATGCCACCTCCAACCGCCGTCACCTGATCAAGGAGAACTGGAGCGACAGAAGCGATATGGAGCACGAAAACGGCATGCATCGCTCCGACACCATGGAGGAGAAGCTGTCGTTAGTGAGCCGGTTCGGCGTCACGATCAACTACGCAAAGCCGTCCCAGAAGGAGTACTTCCACATTGTCATCGAGCTGGCGCACCGCTGCGGCATCGAGATGTCCGACGAGGAGCTTAAGGCGGAGGCGAACAAATGGGAGCTAAGCCACGGCGGCATTTCCGGGCGCACCGCGCAGCAGTTTATCAACTATCTGCTCGGGAGAATGTAGGAGGAAGTCTCGATATCGTCACCGGCGACCGAACAAAAGCGAAAACCTCATCCGCGACCGAATAAAAGAAAAATGACTGAACTGTTACATCACGGACGGATTTTTGGAAAAAAGTCCTTGACAAAGGAGGAGGCATGGAGTAAAATATCTCATGTTGCAGCGATAATATGCGCAGCGGAATGCGTGTGCGTAGCTCAGCTGGATAGAGCACTTGGCTACGGACCAAGGTGTCGGGGGTTCGAATCCTCTCGCGCACGCCTAAGAAAAAGACCAGGCATAAAACCTGGTCTTTTTCATTTCATACTGAAACTAAGATCAGCACTCCTCATCAATGAGAGGAATGATCAGCTCCAGCTTTTCCTTGAGTACTATGATACCGGATTTCTTCGCACTTTCTGCTCCCGAAGTCCTTTTATCCGGTTTTGTAGTATATCATATGGACAAGAAACGAAAATGCTGACAAGCGCAAAGGAGGAGCGTCTCATGTTGTACCGGATTTCAGACGGGACCGTCTCTGCGGGCGGGACGGTGATCTTATCGCATATTGATCTTGAGATCAGGGGAGGGGAAAAGATTGCCGTAGTGGGACCAAACGGAGCGGGAAAGACGACGCTTTTACGGCTGGTCGCGGGAGAACTCACGCTCGACCGGGACGATAAGCGGCAGGGCCCCGGCATCGCCTGCTCGCGGCAGATCACGGTGGGAATGCTTAAGCAGCAGGCATTTCCCGACGGGGAGCGGACGGTGGAGGAGGAGCTTTTTCTTTCCTGCCCGTGCGGCGACAGTTTTGACGAGGAGCGGTTTTTGTATGAGCGGGAGTACGACCGTCTGTTTACAGGCTTCGGCTTTCCCCTGCCGGACAAGAAAAAGCGGATAAAGGAATTCTCCGGCGGCGAGCAGACGAAGATCGCCCTGATCCGCCTGCTTTTGCAAAAGCCTGACATTCTCCTCCTCGACGAGCCGACGAATCATCTCGATATCGCGGCTGTGGAGTGGCTTGAGGAATATTTAAGAAGCTATCCCCACGCGGTGCTGATGGTATCCCATGACCGGTTTTTCCTGGACCGGGTGGCGGACGCGGTGTATGAGGTGAGCGGAAAGCATCTGACCAGGTACGCGGGCAATTACACGGATTACCGGCGGGAGAAGCTGCGCCGTCTTGCCGCCCATCGTAAGGCCTATGAGCGACAGCAGGAGGAGATAAGACGGCTGAATGAGCTGATCGGACGGTTTAAGAATAAGCCGACGAAGGCTTCCTTTGCCCGCGCGAAGAAAAAACAGCTCGAGCGCATGCGGCGGCTGGAAAAGCCTGAGGAGGACGACGCGCATCTGTTTACGGGGCAGATCGATCCGCTGATTGCGGGAAGCAGGTGGGTGCTTGAGGCAGAACACTTGAAAATCGGCTATGACAGGCCGCTTCTTGAGATCAGCCTCCGCATCCGAAGGGGGCAGAAGATTGGTCTTTTGGGGCCAAACGGCGCAGGGAAGAGCACATTCCTAAAAACGGCGGCGGGACTTCTGCCTCCGCTTGAAAAGAGCAGATGCGCCCTCGGAAACAATATTGCTATCGGATATTTTGACCAGCATTCCGCGGAGATAAAGTCGGAAAAATCGGTGGCGGAGCATTTCCACGACCTGTTTCCATCCATGACAGAAAAGGAGGTGCGGGACGTCCTGGGGGGCTATCTGTTCTCCGGGAAGGAGGCGTCCCGCCGCGTGAGCGATTTATCCGGCGGCGAGAAGGCGAGGCTTGTGCTCGCGGAGCTTTTGCAGAGCCGGCCGAATTTCCTTATCCTGGACGAGCCGACCAACCATATGGATATCCGGGCGAAGGAGACGCTCGAGTCAGCATTTAAAGCGTATACCGGGACGATCCTCTTTGTCTCCCACGACCGCTATTTTATCCGCCAGGTCGCGGAATCGGTGTTGATCTTCGGGGAAAATGGCGTGATGTACTATCCGTTCGGCTACGAGCACTATCTGGAGCGGAGCAGGCGGCAGGATAGCGGGCAGACGATCGCGGCGCAGGTGAGCGCGGAGGACGCGGCGCTCCTTGAGTCAGTCCGGGCAGTCCCAAGGGCGGAGCGCCACCGCCTGCGGGAGATCCCGACAGATGAGGCGTACGCCGACTGGAAGCTCCGTCTTGCGCGTGAGAAGATGGAGGCGTGCGGGGAGCGATGCGGCGCCCTTGAGCTCTGCTTAGACGCGCCGGATGAGGAAGCGTGGGAAAGGCGGAACGAGGATTTAAAGGAAGCCTTAAACGAGTGGCATGAGGCGTGCATGGAGTGGTATGAATGTGCGCTGGAGCTGGGGCTTCTGCGCCACGAGGGAGCGGGCTATAAACCCTGCTGTGAGGGAGAGCGGTGAACACTTTTGCGAGGCACCCGAGCAAAAGTTTTACATCCGGCGACCGAACAAAAGCGAAAACTGTGGCCGCGACCGAAAAGTCCTACGCTGAACTGTTGCCGGGAACCCGGCGGAGGCTGAAAAAGTAGTTGAAAAAAACGCCGCGGTATGGTATCATCAAAGCATTAGTATAGGTTCCAGTTCATACTCCGTTTTACATGCGATGGTGCATCCCTGGTGGTAATGCACCGTTTTTGTAACTGTTGAGCAGTTTCACAGTTACTCGTTTTTACATATGTATTATGGAGAGAGAACGGGAAAAAGAGGAGGAGCAGGTTATGAAAAAAAAGACCAGTCTTGTTCTTGCGGTATCCATGGCGCTCAGCCTTGCGCTCACCGGCTGCGGCGGCGCCGGATCTTCGGGCGGAGGCGCGGCAGACAGCACAACTTCCGGGAGTACGGCAGGCGCGGCAGGCGACGTGACCGACACCGCCGGATATCTGGTTGTCCCCTTAAATGCGGATATCCAGACTGCGGATGTGCAGAAAACTTCCAAGGATTACCAGATTCCATTTAATATTTACGACCGCCTCGTGGATATCGAGGTGGATGACGCAGGCAATTCCAGGGTTGTTCCGAGCCTGGCGGAGAGCTGGGATATCTCGGAGGACGGCCTTACATACACCTTTCATTTGAGAAAAGGTGTAAAATTCCACAACGGCAATGATTTCACCGCACAGGACGTGATCTATACCTTCAACCGTCTCCTGACTGTGGAGGGCAGCGTCAACTCCGAGTTTATCGACCAGATCAAGGGTGCGGATGAGCTCCTTGCGGGCAGCGCACAGACCCTTGAGGGAGCCGAGGCGGTGGATGATTACACGGTGAAAGTCACCTTAAAGGAGCCGTTCGCGGGCTTTCTCGCGTGCATCTCAAGCCCCGGTGTGTCGATCTATGACAACGAGGCGACCGAGGCGGCGGGAGACCGGTTTGGCATGGATCCGGCGGTTACCGTGGGCACCGGCCCGTTTCAGTTTGTCTCCTGGAGCTTCAACAATCAGCTTGTGATGAAGCGGTACGACGATTACTGGAAAGGCGCTGCCGCGCTTCCCGGCGTGGTGGTAAAGATCGTCCCCGACACCGAGACCCAGACTATGATGTTTGAGAGCGGCGAGCTTGATATTCTCGACCTGGATTATGTGGCGGATGCCGTTGACCGCTTCACCGCGACATATCCGGATCAGATCGTGCAGGGGCCGCGCGTAGGCGTCACCTACTTCACCATGAACTTTAACATCGAGCCGTTTAACGACGTGAGGGTCCGCAAGGCAGTCCAGATGTCCATTGACCGACAGGCGATCTTAGACGCCCTCTACGGCGGAAGGGGTCAGGTGGAGCAGGGCATCTTCCCGCACGGTCTGATCGGCTTCAATGAAAATCAGACAGTGATCAACTACGATCCCGAGGCCGCTAAGGCGCTGCTTGCCGAGGCGGGCTACGCGGACGGCTTCACCATGGAGATCGCCGCGGACAGCTCCGCGTCCGACACGATGACGATGGCGCTTGAGATCATCAAGGAGCAGCTCTCTGCGGTCGGCATCAACGCTGAGATCAAAAATTACGACGAGTCCACCTGGCTGGAGACCAGAAAATCCGGCGAGCTGGGATCTTTTATGTCAACCTGGAGCGCGGATTACAACGATCCGGACAATTTTATCTACACCTTCTTCGGAACCCCGGAGAAGACGAAGATCCGTTCCATCAATTATCCGGACGCCGCGGTTATGGAGCGTGTGGCAAAGGCGCGCACCATCGTGGATGAGAAGGAGAGGATCACCGAGTACAATGCTCTCGAGGAGAAGCTGATCCACGAGGACGCCGCCTGGGTGCCGATGTATTCCAGACTTCATCTGTTTGCCGTGAGCAAGCGGGTACAGGGCTTTAAGCCGATGTGGAACGGCTTGAGCGATAAGCTTTTCTACAATGTTTCCTTAAGCGAGTAACGCGAACAGATAAGAGCAGTCTCCCGGGTTACTCATGATGATGGCAGGAAGGGGATTTTCTGTGTTAAAGAACGTGCTGAAACGTATTGCGGTCGCGATTCCGGTGCTTATCGGCGTGATCCTGCTGATCTTTATCATGCTGCGCATCGTGCCGGGCGATCCGGTGACGACGATGATGGGGGAGCATGTGAACCCGGCGGTGATCGAGAAGATCAGCAGGGAGATGGGGCTTGATAAGCCGCTGTATGTGCAGTTTTTCCAGTATGTGGCGAATGCCCTGCGCGGAGATTTCGGCACATCCTACCGCTTAAACCGCAGCGTGACCGGGATCATCCTGGAATCTTTCCCCAACACGGTGAAGCTCTCGCTTCTTGCGGCGCTCGCCGCGTGGCTCATCGGCATTACGGCGGGCATCGCGGCGGCAATCCGCAAGGATCGTCTGCTTGACCGCCTGTTCATGGGCTGTGCGCTCCTCGGCGTCTCCATGCCGGTGTTTATGACTGCGCTCGTATTGCAGTACGTTTTCGCGTTTAACCTAAAGTGGTTTCCGGTATCCGGCTTTGATTCTGTGCGGGCAATGGTTCTCCCGGCGATCGTGCTCGGGTGGAACTCAGCGGGCAGCATTGCCCGCATGACCCGCTCAAACCTGGTTGAGATCATGCAGAATGACTTTATCCGGACGGCGCGGGCGAAGGGACTTCGCGAGTCCGGCGTCATCATCGGACATGCCCTGAAAAATGCCATGCTTCCCGTCGTCACCATGATGGCGCTGCAGCTTTCCAGCATGCTTTCAGGTGCGGTGCTGACGGAGAGCGTCTTCGGCGTTCCCGGGATCGGGCGCCTGGCGGTCAACGCGATCGAGACGAGGGATATGCCGCTTCTCCAGGGAACGGTCGTTTTTACCACGGTTTTGATCATCGCGGGTAACCTCGCCGCAGATTTACTCTACAATGTATTAGACCCGAGAATCCGGGAGGGCGCATAAGATGGGACGCACAGAAGTAAACGTGAGTGAGAGCCGGGGCGGTGAGTCCGACACCTGGCAGGACAGGATAAGAAGCCTGGCGCGGCAGAATAAGCTTGCGGCGTTCTCCGCGGTCTTGATCCTGCTCATAATCCTGATCGCTATATTCGCGCCGCTTATCGCGCCTTACGACCATCTGGCGCAGAATCTGGCACAGCGGCTTCAGCACCCGAGCGCCGCCCATCTGCTGGGAACGGACGAGCTGGGGCGCGACGTCTTGAGCCGCCTGATCTTCGGCGCCAGGATCTCCCTCACCATCGGTCTTGTGCCGACGCTGATCTCCATGATGATCGGCACGGCGCTTGGCATGTGCGCGGGATTTTACGGCGGCAAGGTCGATTTTATCATCATGCGCATGGCGGATGTGATGCTGGCGTTTCCGTCCCTGCTTTTAGCGATGGTCGTAATGTATACCATGGGCGGCGGCCTGATCAATATTTTCATTGCCTTAAGCCTTGTAAACTGGGCGGGAACCGCGCGGATCGTGCGCTCCCAGACCCTGTCCTTAAAAGAAAAAGAGTACGTTGAGGCGGCGCGGTCGATCGGCGTGAAGAACAGAGTGATCATGCTGCGCCATATCCTGCCGAACTGCCTGCCCTCGCTGATCGTACTGTTTACACTCGATATTCCGTCGGCAATTCTCTCGGAGGCATCCTTAAGCTTTCTAGGTGTTGGCGCGCAGCCGCCCAGCGCAAGCTGGGGTCTGATGGTGGTGCGCGGAAAGAAATACCTCTTCTCCGAGCCGTGGCTGTCCATCGCGCCCAGCGTGGCGATTATGATCGTGGTGCTTGCATTCAACTTTTTGGGCGACGGCCTGCGCGATGTTATGGACCCGTACTTAAAAGAGCAGTGAGGAGAAATTATGACCGAATCCGTTGTTTTAGACATTAAAAACTTAAGCTCCCACTTCTTTACGGCAAAGGGGGAGATCCCGGCGGTGGACGGGGTGAGCATCCGGGTTCCGGCGGGAAAGATCATCGGTATCGTGGGAGAGTCCGGTTGCGGCAAGAGCATGACGGCGATGTCGGTGATGGGGCTTTTGCGGTATCCGGGCAGGGTGGTGGACGGAACTGTCACCCTGGACGGGCGGGATATCACCCATCTCTCCCCAAAAGAGCTCTCCAGGGTGCGCGGAAATGAGATTTCCATGATTTTCCAGGAGCCGATGACATCCTTAAACCCGGTGTATCCGGTGGGACGTCAGGTGCGGGAGGCAATCCTCCTGCATCAGAATGTGACGAAGGAGGAAGCAAAGAAGCGGGTTATCGAGATATTTCGGGCTGTGGGGATCCCCGAGCCTGAGAAGCGCTACAAAAGCTATCCTCACCAGCTCTCCGGCGGCCTGCGCCAGCGTGTGATGATCGGCATGGCGATGGTGTGTAAGCCGAAGGTGATGATCGCCGACGAGCCGACGACGGCGCTTGACGTGACGATCGAGGCGCAGATTCTGCGGCTGATGAAGGAACTCTGCACGGATCAGGGGACTTCCATCATTCTCATTACCCACAATATGGGCGTGGTGGCAGAGATCTGCGACTATGTGTATGTGATGTATGCCGGCAAGGTGATGGAGCAGGCGGAGACCTTTGAATTGTTTGAGAATACGAAACACCCTTATACACAGGGTCTCTTAAAATCAATCCCGAGGCTGGATAAGAAAGAAAAGCGGCTCTACACCATCGACGGCGTGGTGCCGAACCTTCTGCATCTGCCGGAAGGGTGCAGCTTCTGCACCCGCTGTGACAGGGCTGTTAAGCGGTGCTTTACGGAAAAGCCCGGTCTTTATGAGACCGGAGGGGGGCATGGGGTCCGCTGTTTTGCGTACGAAAGCGAGGTGCCGTCAGATGAGCAGTAAGAAGGTACTTTTGGAGGCAAAGCATCTGGTGAAGGAGTTTCCGATCGGGGGAACGAAGAAGAATCCGCTTGTGGTTCATGCGGTGTCGGATGTCAGCCTGGAAATCCATGAGGGGGAGACGCTCGGACTCGTGGGGGAGTCGGGCTGCGGCAAGAGTACCCTGGGGCGCACGTTAATCCGCCTTCTTTTGCCGACCTCGGGGGAAGTTTTCTTTGAGGGACGGGATATCGTGAAGATGAGCGATCAGGAGTTCGCGAAGATACGCAGACAGATGCAGATCGTCTTCCAGGATCCGTACGCTTCCTTAAATCCCCGCATGAGCGTGAGTAAGCTCCTTGCCGAGCCGCTTACAACTTATGGTCTCAAGGACAAAAAGGAATTGGAACAGCGCGTGAGAGAGCTGATGAAGGAGGTGGGGATTCCGGAGGAATTTTACAACCGTTATCCCCACCAGTTTTCCGGCGGCCAGCGCCAGCGCATCGGGATTGCGCGCGCGATCGCGCTAAATCCGAAGCTGATCGTCTGTGACGAGCCGGTGTCGGCGCTTGATGTGTCAATCCGGTCGCAGGTACTAAATCTTTTGAAGGATTTGCAGGAGCAGTATGGGCTTACCTACCTCTTTATCTCCCACGACTTAAGCGTGGTGAAATTTATCGCGGATCGTGTGTGCGTGATGTTCCTCGGCAATCTCTGCGAGGTGGGAAGCACGGACGAGCTGTACGCGCATCCGCTGCACCCCTACACGCGCTTTTTGCTGAACGCGATCCCGAAGGCAGACCCGAAGCTCCGCTCAGAGAAAAAGGAGCTGCTTTCCGGGGAGATTCCCTCACCGGTGAATCCGCCGTCCGGCTGCCGGTTCCGCACGCGCTGTCCTTATGCGCAGGAAATCTGCGGGAAGGAAGCTTTGCCGTGCAGACAGTTCGGGGAGAGGAAGGTGTACTGCCATTTCCCGCTTCTCTAAGCGGCGGGCGGAATTTGCCGGCGGATCAGTTGTATCAGTTTAAGTAATTACGCATGGCTTTCAGCGCATTTTTTTCAAGCCGGGACACCTGCGCCTGGCTGATGTGGATTTCCTCGGCAACCTCGGTCTGGGTCTTTCCCTCAAAAAACCTCATATCAATAATGTGGCGTTCCCGCTTCGGAAGCCGGTTCATGGCTTCCCGAAGGGAGATCTCCTCCACCCAGTTTTCCTCAAGATTTTTTTTGTCGCTGATCTGATCCATCACATAGAGCGGGTCTCCGCCGTCGGTGTAGATGGGCTCGTAGAGGCTGACCGGGCTCTGGATGGCGTCTAAGGCATAGGTGATCTCCTCCTTGCTGACGCCGACCTCCTCGGCGATCTCGGTCAGGGTAGGTTCCCGGGAGTTTTTTCGTGTCAGCCCTTCCCTCGCGTAGATTGCCTTGTAGGCGGTGTCCCGCAGGGAGCGGCTGACCCTTATTGAATTGTTATCGCGCAGGTAGCGGCGCACCTCGCCAAGAATCATCGGCACCGCGTAGGTGGAGAAGCGGACATTCTGCGTGATATCAAAATTATCAATTGCCTTGATGAGTCCGATGCAGCCGATCTGAAACAGGTCGTCCACATTCTCATTACTGCCGGAAAACCGCTGGATAACGCTTAAGACCAGCCGCAGGTTTCCCTTGATGTACTGCTCCCGGGCGTCCATATCACCGTCCAGGATTCGCTTGAACAACTCCTCTTTTTCTTCATTTGTGAGCAGGGGCAGTTTCGCCGTATTCACTCCGCAGATTTCAACCTTGTAGCCTGCCATATCCTTACCTCCGCAGATCAGATTCATTGTCATGTGTCGTACAAAGAAAATGATTTACGGATTGTATCGGGTTTATACTTCCATATTTTTCAATCTTACCACATGGCGGTGAAAAGCCGGGCAGGAAATTTTTTCCACACGTCTCTTGACTTTTTCAGGAAGCGCTGTCAAAATAAGAAATAAACGTAACAGTTTGGCCGTATGGCTGAACTGTTACAAGTAAATAGATATGTCTGCCGACGCGGACATTACCAGACAGAAAAGCGGGGGAGATAAATGATGTGGATGATTTTTGCAGTTCTTTCTTCTGTTTTTGCGGCAGCAACCTCGATCCTCGCAAAGATCGGTATCGAGGGCGTGAATTCCAACCTGGCGACGGCAGTCCGCACGGTGGTGGTTCTCATTATGGCGTGGGCGATGGTGTTTATCACCAACACGCAGGGCGGACTTTCGGCTATCACCAGAAGAAGCTGGATCTTCCTGATCCTGTCGGGACTTGCCACCGGCGCCTCCTGGATGTGCTACTATAAGGCGCTTCAGCTCGGCGAGGCCTCCAAGGTGGTGCCGATCGACAAGCTGAGCGTTGTGATCACGATGGTTCTGGCTTACTTCATTCTCCATGAGCAGTTCACGGCGAAGTCCGTGATCGGCGTGGCGCTTATCGGCGCAGGCACGCTTCTGATGGTGCTGTGAGGCATCTGTTTAGTCGGACACCTCCGGGAGCGTAAGCCGCGGCACAGCCATCAGAGAGTAGTTGGTGTGGTAGATGACGAAGCCCGGCGCGCCGCCTGCGGCCTTCCTGACAGCCTTTCGCTGAATATAGTCGATCTCTACCTTGTCACTTCCGCGCCCCCTGGAGTAGTAGGCGGCAAGTGAGCCCGCCTCCTCAAAGACCCGGTCGGGCAGCTCCCGCCCTTCTGTTTTTACAATGACGTGGGAACCGGGTATTCCCTTGGCGTGGAACCACCAGTCGCCTCCGTTTGCGATCCGGAATGTGACTTCCTCATTCTGGTAGTTGTTTTTTCCGACATAGATGTCAAAGCCATCGCTCGAGCGGTAGTGGTAGGGGCGGCTCGTGATCTTCGGCTTCTTGCCCGCGAATGGTCGTTTTCTGATAAAACCGAACTCCGTCAGTTCTTCCTTGATCTGGGTCAGATCCTCTTCCTTAAGCGCCATATCGAGCGATGTGCTGATGGATTCCAGGTGGTCGATCTCCTGCTTCGTCTCCTTCGTAAGCTCGGTGAGCGCCTCAAAGGTTCGCTTCAATTTGTTGTATTTTGCAAAATACTTCTGCGCGTTTTCCCGCGCGCTTAACGTGGTATCGAGCGGAATCGTCACTTCCTCCCCGCTGTAGTAGTTCAGGCATTTAAGCTCCTTTTCTCCGCCGGACAGTTCATAGCCGTAGGTATTTAAAAGCTCTCCGTAAATCTTATACTTTTCCCGCTTCCCGGTATCCTTTAGCTGCCTTAGCTGGAGATCATATTTTTTGTAGCTGCGCTCGAGCGCAGTCTGAACGATCTTTCTCAGATCGACGGATTTCTGGCGGATCCGGGTCAGGGCGTCTTTTTCCGAATAATAGCTTTCAAGGAGCGCGCTGACAGAGGGAAATGTCTTCGCCTCATAGCCTTCGCCCGCAAGGCAGGTGAGCGGCACGGAGGCAAATTCCACAGGAGCGCCGTCCCGGTAAATGACATTCGGGGTAAAACGTCCCTCGCGCACATCTTCCATCATCAGGGAAAACATATGATAGAGGTGGGTAAGCTCCGCCTCGGAAAGCTCGTTTGCCGGGCGGTCGCCGTCTATGGAGGCCAGATGGCAAAGCTGTGTGCCGATGATCGGGCTTAAGCCGGTCAGGCATTTGTAGAGCGCCTTCTGTAATGCCTCATTTGTCCCGTGAAGCAGAGATGAAAAAGTTTCCTGCGTGATCGTGAGCGGATCCTTTTTATCCGCGGTGCGGGGAATGAAATACACGCGGCCCGGCAGTACCTCGCGCACGGAGCTCATCTGCGCTGACACATGCTTGATGCTGTCTAAGATCGTCCCGTCCTCCCTGCAGAAGATGATATTGCTGTGCTTTCCCATCAGCTCCACGATAAGGCGCTTCCGGCACAGATCTCCCATCTCGTCGAGGTGCTCGATCTCAAACTCAATGATGCGCTCAAGCCCCGGCTGGGAGACGCTTACGATCCTTCCCGTTCCGATGTGCTTTCTGAGCAACATACAGAAATTCGGCGCCGCAAGCGGCCCGGGCTTATTCGTTTCCGTAAAATAAATCAGCGGCAGGCTGGCGTTCGCGGAGATCAAAAGCCGTATCGTCTCCCTGTTATTTTTCACCGTAAACATCAGTTCGTCCTTTTCCGGCTGGGCGATCTTGTTGATCTTGCCGCCCTCAAGCTTTTCTTTTATATCCTTCACGAGATTTGCGATTAC
>SFNH01000015.1 GCA_004554205.1 Clostridium sp. | reverse complement strand
TTGATATTTCGGAGTCAACACTGTACCCGGTTCTTCGCAGGCTTTTGAAGGAAGAGTGTCTGGAAAGCTATGACCTCGCAATCGATGGGAGGAACCGGCGCTATTACCGGATCACGGAGAGCGGGAGATTGCAGCTCAATCTGTACCGCGGAGAGTGGAACGGTTATTCGCAGAAAATTTCCAGAATACTTGAGGAGAAAGAGGTATGAACAGATCAGAATTTATGAAAGAACTGGAATATCTGCTTCAGGACATCCCTGATCCGGAAAAGGAAGAGGCCCTTGCGTACTATCGGGATTACCTGGAGGACGCCGGTGATGAGCACGAGGAGCAGGTGATTCGAGAGTTCGGAAGTCCTGAACGGGTGGCAGCGATCATACGCAGTGATCTGAACGGGAACATCGGAGAGGGTGGAGAGTTTACCGAATCCGGCTACCGTGATGAGCGTTTTCGTGAGCCGAACTTTCAGGTGGCAAAGCTCCGGGAAATGTCCGAAACACAGGAGGCTGAAGAGGATAACGCGGAAGGTGGCACAAACCGGGAAAAGTGCCAGCAGGATCTTCAGGACAGGACGTGGTTAAAGCGGGTGCTTAAGGTGGGGCTGCTGCTCGTGATCCTCGGTGTGCTGTCCCCGCTGATTCTCGGAATCGGCGGCAGCGTTTTCGGGATTCTGACCGGAGTGGTATGCGTGGCGGTTGTCCTGATCTTATGTGTCGGTGTACTGACTGCAGTTGCCTGTATCGTAGGCGTGGCGCTTCTTGTGGCCGGTGTCGGGCTTTTGTTTAACAATGTCTGGAGCGGTCTGCTGCTTCTTGGCGCGGGTGTGTTCGCGCTGGGGCTCGGACTGATCGGCATTGCCGTATCGGTGTTGGTGTACGGACAGTTCGTGCCGTACATCATCCAAATGGTTGTAAATGGTATCAGCAATTTTATTCACAGAGAGAGGAGAAAAGCATGAGAAAAGTAATGAAGTGGTCTTTGACGTTAGGAGCTGTTTTTTGCATGACAGGAGCCGGAATGATGACGGCAGGCGCGGTGATGGGTGGTGCCGGGGATGTAGAATATCAGTTGCGTCAGTCGATTGGAGAGGAATCGATCCGCAGTGAGCTTTCGTATGATTTTGAGGCAAGAAAGAGCAAGGGAGCAGATGCGGTGACAGGCGCAACGCAGAAAAGCCGCGTGCAGCAGAATGTGCAGAACCAGACAACAGGAAATGTAGGAGATCCTCAAAACGGCATTTATCAAAATGTAATGGAGCTGGAGATTGAGGCCAGCGCGGGTACTGTGACTGTAAAGCAGGAGAAGCGGGAGAATCCGCAGGATACGGCAATTTATGTGGAGCGCTCCTCGAGCGGGCGCGCCAATGAGAGAGCGTACATGATCCGTATGGAGCGTGACACACTGAAAATTGAGGCGCCCGACGGTGCCGTGATGGAGAACCTGGCGATCCGCGTGCCGGAGGGATATACGTTCCGTGAGGTGGATGTGGAAGCATGGCAGTCAAACGTAAGCTTTGACGCGATCCGCGCAAATAAAGTGTCACTGGATGCAAAGGGCGGTGAAATCAAATCAGCATACACGACAGCAGAGGAACTTAATGTGGATTGCGCTGCAGGCGTTGTGACACTTAATGTTGATGGAAACACAAATCAGTTTAATTATGAAATGGACAATCGATATGGGACTATCAGCTTAGGCGGTAATAATCCGACTGTATACAAGGAGTATATGGATGAGCGGTATCTGAACAATGGTGCCAGAAAAAAAGCAGAGCTTGACTGTGAGTCCGGAACCATTACACTGAAGTTTTTAAATGAAGCGTGATCATAATTTGAATGGGGAAGAAAAACCTATGGATATGAACAAAAAATTGTATCGCTCCAGCCAGAATAAGATGCTCTGCGGCGTGTGTGGGGGCATCGGGGAGTATCTCGGTGTCGATCCGACCCTGATCCGGCTGATCTGGGCAGTGCTTGCCTGCTCCGGAACAGGGATCGTGGTGTACTTCCTCGCGGCGATCATCATTCCGCAGGATCCGGGAATTTCTTACTGATATGGATAAAACAGGCTGATCCGGGGCATACTCCAAGAGGATTTCAGAAAGGAGTGTATCCTGTTTTATGCCAAAAACGAAAAAAGAGAAGAAGCCTTTTGATGTGAACAACATGACGCCGGAAGAGCAGCTCAAATTTGAGATTGCTGAAGAGCTGGGACTTGGCGAGCGCGTACTCGCCGGCGGCTTTAAGTGCCTGACCTCGAAGGAGAGCGGGAAGATCGGCGGGATGATCGCGAAGCGAAAGCGCGAGCTTAAGAAAGAAGCAACTGCCCAGTAGCGCTCTTTAAACCTGCTGAGCAGTTACAGAAAGCGAAAGCGGGAGAAGCATCGGATGAAGGATGGAATGTTTGTGCGGGAAACGATTCCGGCGTCACCGGTCAGTGAGCGGGGCAAAAAAAGCTGTGGGGCAGAGACCGGCCCCGCGGCCAAAGCCCCGCGCATTCTGATAGCGGCGCCATTAAGCGGCAGCGGGAAAACCATACTCACTGCCGCTCTTCTTGCGCTCTTTAAGCGCCGCGGGAAATCCTGTATGTCTTTTAAGTGCGGACCCGACTACATAGACCCCATGTTCCACCGGTATGTGCTGGGGATTCCATGCCGAAACCTCGACAGCTTTTTTCTGCCGGAGGAGGAAGTGAGGACTTTGTTCTTAAATCATGCGCCGATTAACGGAATTTCCGTGATCGAGGGCGTCATGGGATATTATGACGGCGTCGGCGGGATCTCGCTTCAGGCAAGTACATACGATATCGCGCGGATCACGCAGACTCCGGTGATTCTTGTGGCTGACGGGAAAAAGAGCGGTCTCTCGATTGCGGCGCAGATAAAGGGCTTTCTCGAATACAGGACGGACAGCCGCATCAGGGGCGTCATTTTAAACCGCACGTCAGTCGCGATGTGTGAGCGGCTCCGCCCGGAGATCGAGCGGCTTGGCGTGACGCTCTTTGGGGCGATACCCGAGTGTGTGGATGCCGCCTGGGAGAGCCGCCATCTGGGGCTTACGCTCCCCGCCGGGCAGGAGCGGCTTCGGGAGCGCCTGGAACGTCTGGTGGATCGCCTTGAGGAGTGCCTTGATATTGGGGGAATTTGCCGTCTCGCGGAATCCGCCGGTGAGCTTGCGGTATCCGGGGGTCCGGAAATGCCGGTTCATGGCGCAGAGTCGGGACAATCCCCGCGCCGCATGGGCGTGGCGCGCGATGAGGCGTTCTGTTTCTATTATCAGGAAAATCTCGAATTTTTGAAAAATAACGGCTGGGAGCTTATCGAGTTCAGCCCGCTTAAGGATCCGCATCTGCCCGAGGCACTTGATGCGATTTTGCTCGGCGGCGGCTACCCGGAGTGCTATGCAGGGCAGCTCTCCGAAAACGTATCCATGCTTGAGGATATCCGCGCCGCGGCGGCAGCCGGAGTGAAGATTCTCGCAGAGTGCGGCGGATTTCTCTATCTGCACCGCAGCCTGGAGGGAACGGACGGGAAACATTATCCGATGGCGGGTATTATTGACGGGGAGGCCTTTCAAACCGGGCGCAGCGCGCGCTTTGGATACGTTGAGCTGACGGAAAACGGACATGAGGAAAACAGAAGGGGAATACGCGGCCACGAGTTCCACTACTGGGACAGCACGGCTCCGGGCGCGGCGATGAAGGCAAAGAAACCGATGTCGGAGAGAAGCTGGGACTGTATCCATAAGACGCAGACACTCCTTGCGGGCTTTCCCCACCTGTATTACTTATCGGCGCCGGAGTGGATTCTTTCATTTTTAAACGGGGAGTATTTCACATGATGTACCTGGTCACCGGGGGCAGCGCAAGCGGGAAATCCGTCTATGCGGAGAAACTTGCGATGGAGCTTGACGGAAAAAGACGGTATTATATCGCTGCGATGAAGCCCTCCGGTGAGGAGGGGCGGCTGCGGGTGGAGAAGCACCGGAGGATGCGGGACGGGAAAGGCTTTGTCACGATCGAATGCTTCACAAATCTTAAGCATCTTACATTTCCTGACGGCGGGGAGAGGGAGCGCGTCATTCTCTTAGAATGCCTCTCAAACCTTGCGGCAAACGAGCAGTTTGATGTGGGGGGAAGCGAAGAGGAGATTTACGGGCGGATCGTGGACGGAATCCTGTGCTTGCAAAAACAGGCGAATCACATTATTATAGTAACAAACGAGGTCTTTTCGGATGGCGTGGATTACGATGAGGCGACGAAAAGCTATATCCGGCTGCTCGGAAAGCTGAACGTCCGTCTCGCCGGGCTGGCTGATTGTGTGACGGAGGTCGTTTTTGGGATACCGGTGACGATAAAGCCTTGAGAATGGGGGAAATGCGCTTGAAAAAGAGAGATGGCGGGAGATGGCCGCACCTGATAGAAAGCTTTGCGATCGCGGTCTCCATGTACTCGCGGATTCCCATGCCGAAAGTAGAATGGAGTGACAGCGCGATGCGCTATGCGCTCTGCTTCTTCCCGGTGGTGGGCGCGGCGGTAGGCGCGGCGGTGACGGCGTTTTCCTTTCTGGCGGATGTTGTCGGGCTCGGCGCTCTTGCCCGCGCCTGCATCGGCACGGCGCTTCCGCTTCTCATCACAGGCGGGATCCATATGGATGGATTCCTCGACACATTGGATGCGAGAAGTTCCCTTTCAGATCGCGGGCAGAAGCTTGAGATCTTAAAGGATCCGCATACCGGCGCATTTGCCACCCTGGGGTGCGGCGTCTATCTTCTCCTGTATGCGGCGGCATTTTCGGAGCTGGGAAGCCGGGCATTCCCGGCTGTGTGCGGGATCTATGTCATGAGTCGGGCGCTCAGCGCATTCTCTGTGCTCGCCTTTCCGAAAGTGAAGAAGGAGGGCCTCGCACGCGCCTTTGCAGACGGCGCGGGGGAGAAGAACAAGGTGGCGCCGGCGGCGCTTCTTGGCTGGTTTGCGGCAGGCGCATTCTGGCTGTGGCTGTTTGGCGGCGCACCTGCGGCGGCGGCAGTCACGGTGACGTCGCTTGCCGGCTTTGCGTGGTATTATCGCATGGCAATGCGCGAGTTCGGCGGGATCACCGGGGATCTGGCGGGATTTTTCCTGCAGGCGGCAGAGCTCATTATGCTTGTCGCGCTTGCGGTGACGACGAGATAAAGGCGGGAGGATGGCATGATTCTGATCGTGGGAGGAAGCTTTCAGGGGCAGGAGGCGTTTGCGCGGAGGCTTTTTTCGGAGCGCTTTGGCGCACGACCTGAAAGCAGACATTCAGATGGCGCAGAGGGTGACGGCATTCTTTTTGATTTCCATGAGCTCGTCCGCGAGGCGTGCGCGCGGAGGGAAGACCCCGATACGTTTACCCGCGGCGTCCTTGCCGACCGTCCGAAGATCGTCACAATGGACGAGGTTGGGTGCGGGATCGTGCCCTTATCATACGATGACCGCATCTACCGGGAGGCCGTGGGTATGGCCGGTCAGATACTTGCGGCGGAGGCGGATGAGGTATACCGCGTGATATGCGGGATCGCCGCGCGGATCAAGTAAATTGGAAGGTATAAGATGTTGCCTGGGAGAATGGAATATATAACGGCGGTATGTGCGGGCTTCGCGCTTGACTTTTTCATCGGCGACCCTGAGGGCTGGTATCATCCGGTGCGGGCGATCGGCTGGCTGATAAGGAGGCTGGAAACGCTTCTTCGCGGAAGATTTCCAAAGACACGGCGGGGAGAGCTTGCGGCAGGCGCGGCGCTTGCCGCGCTCGTGGCGGGAGCGGCGTCAGGGGTATCATGGCTTCTCCTCTCTGCGGCGGGGCTTTTGCACCCCGCGCTCCGCTTTTTTCTTATGTGCGTGATGTGCGGGCAGCTTTTGGCGGCAAGGTCGTTGCGGACGGAGAGCATGAGAGTGTACCGCGCCCTCCTTGAGGGGGATGTAAAAAAAGCCCGCCGGGCGGTCTCCATGATCGTGGGGAGAGACACAGAAAATCTGACAGAGGAGGGCATCATAAAGGCAGCGGTGGAGACGGTGGCGGAGAATGCGTCCGACGGAGTGATCGCCCCGATTTTCTGGATGCTTCTTTTCGGCCCGGTCGGCGGTTTCTTCTACAAGGCGGTAAACACCATGGATTCCATGGTGGGATATAAAAATGAGGCCTATCGGTATTTTGGCAGGGCCGCAGCCCGGCTCGATGACGCGGCAAACTGGATTCCCGCCCGCCTGACAGGTCTTTTCCTTGTTGTGGCGGCGTGGCTGCTCCCGGGGTTTGACGGGGCGAATGCATGGCGTGTCTGGAGACGGGACAGGCGGCGCCACGAAAGCCCGAATTCCGCGCAGGGGGAGGCCGCCTGCGCGGGGGCGCTCTCTGTGCAGCTTGCCGGGGAGGCGTACTATTTTGGCGTGCTCCGCCATAAGCCTGTGATCGGAGATCCTCTCAGGCCCGTCACGCCGGAGGATATTGAGCGCGCCGGAAGACTGATGTATGCGGCTGCTTTTCTCGCGCTTCTTTTCGGGAGCGCCGCCGCATGGCTGGGCTGCTGTTTTTTCATTTCGTAACTGTTCAGTACCTTCACAGTTACAAGCAGGAACAGGGGAGCAAAAAAGATGGAGACTGCAAAGCATGGCGGTGATGTTTACCGTAACCGGATCACCTGTGATTTTTCCGTGAGTCTAAATCCGCTCGGCATGCCGGAGGCGGTCAGGGAAGCCCTTAAGAGTTCGGTGGATAGCTGGGAGCGTTATCCCGACCCGGAGTGCGATGAGCTCGTACGGGCGATCGCCGGATATCACCGCGTCGATCCGTCGTTTGTGCTCTGCGGGAACGGCGCGGCGGATCTGATCTATCAGGTGACTATGGCGGTAAGACCAAAAAAGGCGCTTGTGACCGCGCCCGCGTTCTCCGAGTACGAGCAGGCGCTCCTGGCTGTGGGAAGTCAGGTAGTGCGTTTTCCTCTGAGGGAAGATGAGGGCTTCGCGCCGGATATGGATCGTTTCTCGGATGCGGTGACGGAGGATACCGACCTCGTGTTTTTCTGCAATCCGAATAACCCCACGGGCAGAGCCGCCCGGCGCAGCGAGGTGGAGCGGCTTGCGGGAGTCTGTGAGGAGAAAAACGCTGTGCTTGTGCTTGACGAATGCTTCTGCGATCTTATGGAGAAACCGGAGCGCTTCTCGATGGCGCCCTTAGCAGGAGCGTATCCCGGCATGTTCCTCATCAGGGCGTTTACAAAAACATATGCGATGGCGGGGCTCAGGCTCGGCTACGCTATCTGCGGAAACTCCACGCTGACGGAGAAGCTCCGCCGGATCAGGCAGCCCTGGTCCGTCTCCATCCCGGCACAGACGGCAGGTGCGGCGGCCCTTAAGGAGAGCGGGTACTTAGATGAGGCGCGCGCGCTCATCCGGGCCGAGCGGAATTATTTAAAGGCGGACCTTTCACGCCTCGGCTTTAAGGTCTTTGAGTCCCAGGCGAACTTTTTGCTGTTTTCAGATGAGAGAGAACGGGAGAATAAAGCGGGGGGCTGTCTCTGGGAACAGTTAAAGGAGCGGGGCATCCTGATCCGGGACTGCGGGAATTTTCCGGGGCTGGGGCGGGGCTACTACCGCGTCGCTGTGCGAAGGAGGGAAGAGAATGCCGCGCTTTTAAGCGCGCTGGCACAGATAAAAGAGAAATAATAAAAAATTAACAAAAAAAGTTAAAAAACTTATGGAAAAATAGATATAAAAATGCTATAATATCTCTGTCGGTGAAACAGTATGAACAAAAACCGACAAAAAACTTATAAAAGGGAGGATTTACAACATGAGATTATCAAGAAAAGTAACAGCTTTGGCGCTGGCTTCCTGCATGGTGCTGTCCATGACCGCATGCGGCGGCAGCAAGACGGCGGCGACTGAGGCGGCGACGACCCCGGCAGAGACCGTTGCGGAGAGTGCTGCGGAGACTACCGCAGAGACCGTTGCGGAGACTGTCGCAGAGGCTACCGGCTCCGTTGATCTGGCTGACAAGAAGGTCGGCATCAGCATCTACAAGTTCGATGACAACTTCATGACCCTGTATCGTACCGAGTTGGAGAGATACATGGTAGATGAGCTGGGCTTCAAGAAAGAGAACATCACCATCCAGGACGGCAAGGGCGATCAGGCTGAGCAGACCAACCAGATCCAGAACTTCATCGCTTCCGGCGTTGACGTTATGATCCTGAACCTGGTACAGGCTTCTTCCGCACCGCAGGTTACCGATATGTGTAAGGATGCGGGTATCCCGGTTGTTTACATCAACCGTGAGCCGGATGTGGCCGAGGAGGAGAGATGGGCTTCCGAGGGTCTTGCGGCAACCTATGTCGGCGCAGATGCGAGACAGTCCGGCACCTATCAGGGCGAGGAGATCGTTGAGACCGCAAACAAGGGCGATATCAACGGCGACGGCAAGGTAAGCTACATCATGGTACAGGGCGATCCGGAGAACGTGGACGCTCAGTACAGAACCGAGTTCTCTGTTAAGGCTCTGACCGATGCGGGCATCGAGGTAGAGGAGCTGCTGCTTCAGAGAGGCGACTGGGATCAGGCGAAGGGCCAGCAGATCGTTCAGGATGCTCTGACTCAGTTCGGCGACAAGGTTGAGGTTGTATTCTGCAACAACGACGCGATGGCACTTGGCGCTCTTCAGGCGATCGAGGCTGCGGGCAGAAAGGTAAACGAGGACATCTATCTTGTAGGCGTTGACGCTCTGACCGAGGCTGTTCAGAATGTAGTTGACGGCAAGATGACCGGCACCGTATTCAACGATCACTTCGGACAGGCACAGACCGCCGCTGATATGGCAGTTAAGTTCTTAAAGGGCGAGGCTGTTGATCCGGTGAACATGGTTGACTATGTGAAGGTTACCGCTGCCAATGCGGCAGAGATTCTTGAGAAGGTTAAATAAGGGAATCTGCATTACATCAGGTTATGAATGTGTCGGGTGTGTCAGAAGGCACACCCGATTTTCAAAAGGCTGCCAGAGAGGCGGCCCCGGAGCGAGGCGTTTTGCGTCCGGATGACATGCAGAAAGGAGAGAATGGGATGGCAGAATACAGGCTGGAGATGAGAGGAGTTTCCAAAAGCTTCCCAGGTGTAAAAGCGCTGGACGGGATTACCCTGAAGGTTCGTCCCGGTACGGTTCACGCATTGATGGGAGAGAACGGTGCCGGAAAATCCACATTGATGAAGTGCCTGTTTGGTATTTACAAGATGGATGAGGGAGAGATTTATCTGGATGGGGAGAAAATGACGATCCTCAATCCCGATGATGCATTACATAAAGGTCTTGCGATGGTACATCAGGAGCTGCAGCCGATACCGGAGCGGACCATCGCGGAAAATATGTATCTGGGCCGCTATCCCTTAAAGAGTTTCGGCCCGATAAAAGTTGTTGACCACAAAAAAATGAATGAAGATGCTGCCGGATGGCTTGAAAATGTAAAGATGCCTTATGACCCGAAAGCGAAGTTAGGCACCCTTTCGATCGCGCAGATGCAGTCTGTAGAGATTGCAAAGGCAGTATCCATGAGTGCGAAAGTAGTGATTCTGGACGAGCCGACATCGTCCCTCACCGACAATGAGGTGGAGGCGCTGTTTCGGATTGTGCGGGATCTTAGATCCAGAGGCGTTTCCATGATCTACATCTCCCACAAGATGGCGGAGATCCGGGAGATTGCCGATGATATTACCATCATGCGTGACGGAACCTATGTGGGAACCTGGGAGGTTAAGGACATCAGCGATGATGAGATCGTGCGCCAGATGGTGGGACGTGAGCTGACAAACGTGTATCCGCCTATGGAGGATACCGTTTCCGACGAGGTGGTGCTTGAGGTAAACGACCTCTGCAGCATCCACGACCGCTCCTTCCAGCATGTGAGCTTCAAGCTGAGAAAGGGGGAGATCCTCGGCTTCGGAGGTCTCGTGGGCGCGCAGCGAACCGAGCTTATGGAGGCGATTTTCGGTATGCGCCATATTAAGAGCGGCGAGGTGAAGGTTCACGGAAAGGAAGTCCAGATAGCGAGGCCGCGTGACGCCATAGGGGACGGCATCGGCATGATCACGGAGGACCGGCGCGGGACCGGAATCCTGGGCTGTCTGTCCATCGCCGATAACGTATCCATTTCTTCATTGAACAATTACTTAAAGGTCGGCCCGGCGCTCGACACCGGAAAGATAGAAGAACTGGTAAAAGAAAACGTAGCAAAGCTGAGCATCAAGACCCCGAGCAGCAAAACGCTGATCCAGTCGCTGTCCGGAGGAAACCAGCAGAAGGTCATCATTGCGAGATGGCTTGCGAATAATCCGGATGTGCTGATCATGGACGAGCCTACACGAGGCATCGACGTAGGAGCGAAGTATGAGATCTATCAGATCATGATCAGTCTGGCAAGACAGGGGAAGGCGATCATCATGATCTCCTCCGAGATGCCGGAGCTGATTGGTATGTCACACCGGATTCTTGTAATGTGTGACGGCAGACTGACCGGCGAGGTGTCCGGCGAAGAGGCTACTCAGGAGAATATCATGAGCCTGGCGACCCAGTTCAATTAAGGAGGATACGAAGATGAAAAAAAGTATAGATATTAAGAGACTTGTGCTGGACAATGGCATTATCATTGTGTTGCTTTTGCTGGTTTTAGTGACCGGTATCACAAAGGATAATTTCTTTTCCTTCAACAACTTATCCAACATTTCCGTCAACACCGCAGCCCGCGTTATCATCGCGTTCGGCGTGTCGGGCTGTCTGATCACAAAGGGTACGGACCTGTCCGCCGGACGTATGGTAGGACTCGCTTCCTGTATCGCGGGTACGCTGCTTCAGAGCGCGGATTACAGCGGCAAGTTCTTCCCGAACCTGGGCGATATGCCGGTGCTCGGCGTGCTGCTGTTCTCGATCCTGGTGTGCTGCATCTTCGGCCTGATCAACGGTATCGTTGTGGCGTACTTAAACGTACCGGCGTTCATCGCCACCCTTGGTATGCAGCTTATCGTTTACGGCGTCTGCCTGGTTTACACGAATGCGACCCCGCTTGGCGGATACCGCAAGGCTTACACCACGATCGCGACCGGCAAGCTGTTCGGCCAGATTCCGTATATGTTCATTATCGCGTTTGTGATCGGTCTGATCATGTGGTTTGTATATAACTACACCCGCCATGGTAAATATATGTACGCGATCGGCGGCAATGAGGCCGCGGCCGAGGTGTCCGGCGTAAATGTGAAGAAGACCAAGATCATCATCTATGTGACTGCGGCGGCGCTGTATGCGATCGCGGGCTTCCTGTTAGGCGCAAAGGCGGGTGGAGCGAGCGTCAACATGGGTCAGGGCTATGAGCTGGAGGCGATCGCGGCATGTACCATCGGCGGCGTATCCGTAAACGGCGGTATCGGCCGCATCTCCGGCGTTGTCATCGGTGTTCTGGTATTTGAGCTGTTGAAATCCTCCATGCAGTTTTTGGGGATTCAGACAAACTACCAGTACATTGTACAGGGTATCGTGATCATCGTGGCGATCGCGCTCGATATCCGCAAGTACATTGCGAAGAAGTAATATTGTAACTGTTTACAGATGAATGTTAAGCCGCTGCCGCAGATCAGCAGGAGTCTTTTTTGCGGCCGCGGCTTAATCTGCTGTTCTGATACTGCCCGGAAAGGGTCACATCCTCGCCGAACCATTCCGGCGGGATAAAGCGCTCCGCCTCCTCAAGCGAGGGGAATTCCACCTCGGCTAACATAAGCCCCTCATATTCGCCGGAGAACACATCAAGCTCTATGACGAGCTCTGTCCCCTCGATGGGCTTTTTATAGCGTCGCTTGGTGAGTACGATGCCGTCCGCCTTGGCGAGCAGATGTTCGTAGGCTTCCTTGGTGAGCGGCAGGTTGTATTCCTCGCGCTTAAGCAATCCCTTTGATTTGTAGGTGAGATAATATTGGTCGTTCTCCCGGCGGATGCGCACAACCGGATCTGTGCAGAGATACGCCTGCTCGATTTTATGGCATTCCCAGCTCTCATAGCCCTTCGGCGGGGCGGTGATAAGATATTTCCGCTCGATTTCCATATTTTTCCTTTCCCTTCTTAAAGATTGATTCCCCAGAGAAACTATATATGAAATTTCCGAAAAAAGAAAGCGGTTTTTTTAGGCGATATCAATATTGCCATAAATCTGAAACGGATTGACAATCGCATAATGTCTGTGCTATGCTGTCATTAGATATAAAAACAGGGAGGTATTGCTATGGGGTGAAAGAACAGCTTTACAGAAGGGTACAGACAGCATCGGGGGAAAAGAAGGCGCAGCTTGTGCTGAAATCCGCCGGGGTTCTTAATGTATTTACTGAAGAGCTGGAATCTGCGGATGTGGCGATCAGTGACGGATATATTGTCGGCGTGGGGCAGGGCTATGAGGGCGAACAGGAGATAGAACTTCCCGGAATGATCATCTGCCCGGGATTTCTGGACGGACACATCCACCTGGAAAGTTCCATGGTTGTTCCGGTGGAATTTGAGCGCGCTGTGCTCCCGCATGGAACAACAGGCGTGGTCACAGATCCCCACGAGATTGCCAATGTGGCCGGTACAGAGGGCATTGATTACATACTGGAGGAGACCGGGAATCTGCTGCTTGACGTGTATTTCATGCTTCCATCCTGTGTTCCCGCCACTTCGCTGGATGAGTCGGGGGCAGTTCTGCTGGCGCAGCAGCTTGAAGCCTACTATCAGAAGGATCGCGTTCTGGGATTGGCTGAGATGATGAACTCTTACGGAACTGTGCACGGAGATAAGGAGATCCTGGAAAAATTCTGCGGTGCGAAGAGGCACGGAAGGCTGATTGACGGTCATGCTCCGGGTATTTCCGGGAAGGCGTTAAATGCCTATGTGGCAGCCGGAGTTCAGTCCGACCACGAGTGCTCGGATGCGGCGGAGGCGATGGAGAAGCTTCGCAGAGGGCAGTGGATCATGATCCGGGAAGGAACGGCAGCAAAAAATCTGGAAGCTCTGATGCCGCTTTGCAGGGAACCGTTCTACCAGAGATGTATGTTTGTGACGGACGATAAACATCCGGGAGATCTGATCCGGAACGGTCATATGGACGGGATCATCCGACAGGCGATCAAACTGGGAGCGCGCCCTGCTGCCGCGATAAAGATGGCAAGTCTTAACACGGCGCAGTACTTTGGACTGCGGGAGCTTGGTGCGGTAGCTCCGGGGTATCGGGCAGACTTAACGGTTCTGTCTGATCTTGAAAACGTTTCAGTCTGTCAGGTATACAAGGACGGAAAGCTCGTGGCCCGCGACGGAGAGGTGTGTGAGAAAGCGCGCGAGAGACAGTGCCCGGAGATATTGAAGCAGCGTCATCAGGATATGGAAAAACGCTATCCCCGCGTATATCGCTCTTTCCAGATGCGAAAGGTGCGGGAGTCAGATTTTGCGGTGGAGAAGAACGGCAGCCTGATTCGTGCAATCCGCCTTACTCCGGGGCAGATCCTGACAGAGGAACGGGAATTTGCGTGGACGGAGCATGAGGGCTATGCGCCGGGGGTGGATGTGACAAAGGATCTGATCAAGATGGCGGTGATGGAGCGCCATCACGGAACCGGTCATGTGGGACTTGGATTTTTAAGCGGCTACGGCCTGAAAGCGGGTGCGGTTGCAACCAGCGTAGCCCACGATTCCCACAATCTGATCGTGGCAGGCGTCAATGATCCGGATATGGCGCTGGCGGCTAACACCGTGCGCAAATACCAGGGCGGCCTGGCAGTGGTGAGGGACGGGGAAGTATTAGGCGTGCTGCCGCTCCCGGTCGGCGGCCTGATGACGCAGAATCCGGTCGAGCAGACAGATGAGGAGCTGGAGCGCCTAAAAGCGCTGACAAGGGAACTGGGAATCCCGGATGATATCGATCCGTTTATGACACTGGCTTTTGTAAGCCTTCCGGTCATCCCGAAGCTTCGGCTGAATACTTACGGTCTGATTGATGTTGACAGTCAGATCGTAGTAGATATAACATACAAAAAATAAAGATGAAGGTATGTGAAAAGGAGGAAGAATTATGAATCTGGAGAAGATGTTTCATCTGAAGGCAAACCATACGGACATGAAAACAGAAGTTATGGCAGGTATCACCACATTTATGACAATGGCGTATATTCTCGCGGTAAACCCGAGCATTTTAAGCGCGGCCGGCATGGACAGCGGCGCGGTCTTTACGGCGACAGCTCTGGCGTCCATGATCGCTACGCTCTTGATGGCGGCATTTTCCAACTACCCCTTTGTGCTCGCACCCGGTATGGGATTAAACGCGTATTTCGCCTATACGGTTGTGCTGCAGATGGGCTATTCCTGGCAGATGGCGCTGGCGGCAGTGTTTATTGAAGGCCTGATCTTCATTGTCCTGTCTCTTACCAATGTCCGCGAAGCAATCTTTAATTCAATCCCGATGAATTTAAAACATGCGGTATCCGTCGGCATTGGACTGTTTATCGCTTTTATCGGTCTGCAGAATGCAAAGATCGTTGTGGCGGACGGAGCGACCCTCGTATCCATTTTCTCGTTTAAGGGCGCAGCCAGTGATGGAACGTTTAACAGTGTGGGCATTACGGTGATTCTGGCGCTGATCGGGATCCTGATTACCGGCATCCTGCTGGTGAAAAATGTAAAAGGCAGTATCCTCTGGGGCATCCTGATCACCTGGGCGCTTGGGATCATCTGCCAGGTTACAGGGCTTTACAAGGTAAATCCGGATCTTGGCATGTACAACCTGCTTCCTGATTTCTCCAACGGTATCCGTGTGCCGAGTCTTGCGCCGACCGTGATGAAGATGGATTTTAAGGGTATCCTGAACCTGAATTTCTTTATCATTATGTTTGCGTTCCTGTTTGTGGATCTGTTTGACACGCTCGGAACGCTGATCGGTGTGGCGTCCAAGGCAGATATGCTGGATAAGGATGGGAGACTGCCGCGTATCCGCGGGGCTCTGTTATCGGATGCGATCGGTACTTCTGTGGGTGCGATGCTTGGTACTTCCACCACCACGACCTTCGTTGAGAGTGCATCCGGTGTAGCGGAGGGCGGTCGTACCGGTCTTACCTCTGTGGTTGCCGCACTGATGTTCGGTCTGTCACTGTTCTTATCCCCGATCTTTCTGGCAATTCCGTCTTTTGCGACGGCTCCGGCACTGATCGTGGTTGGATTTTTGATGATGACCTCTATTGTGAAGATCAATTTCTCGGATTATACGGAAGCCATCCCGGCATACATTGCCATCATCGCAATGCCGTTTACATACAGCATTTCCGAGGGGATCGCGATGAGCGTTATCGCCTATGTTGTGATGAATCTGGCAACCGGAAAAGCGAAGGAGAAGAATATCAGTATCCTCATGTACATACTGGCAATACTGTTCATATTGAAATACGTTCTGCTGTAACCGAATGCCTGGACTGCTACGGATGCCCTAAAAGCGCACAGCCTGGTACTTGCTATTCTGTAAGATTAGTGCTAATATAGTAAAGATGTTTTCTGCGGAACGCAGATACGGGCGAAAAAAGAAAGGATAAGGAGCTATACGTTATGTCAGGACATTCCAAGTTTGCCAATATCAAGCACAAAAAAGAAAAAAACGACGCAGCGAAGGGGAAAATCTTTACCGTGATCGGCCGTGAGCTGGCCGTAGCCGTAAAGGAGGGCGGCCCGGATCCGGCCAACAACAGCAAACTCCGTGATGTCATTGCAAAGGCGAAAGCGAACAATATGCCGAATGACACGATCGAGCGCGGCATCAAGAAGGCAGCCGGTGACGCGAATTCCGTCAACTACGAGGCGCTGACGTATGAGGGCTACGGCCCAAGCGGCGTCGCGATCATCGTCGACACCCTCACAGACAATAAAAACCGCACAGCCGCAAATGTGCGCAGCGCATTTACCAAGGGTAACGGAAATATCGGAACTCAGGGCAGCGTTTCCTTCATGTTCGACAAAAAAGGCCAGATCATCATCGACAGGGAGGAGTGCGAAAAGGACGCGGACGAATTGATGATGATAGCGCTTGACGCGGGGGCAGAGGATTTCTCCGAGGAGGAGGACAGCTTTGAGATCATCACCGATCCGGACGATTTCTCCGTGGTGCGCGAGACGCTGGAGAAGGAGGGCATCCCGATGATGGAGGCGGATGTCACCATGATCCCTCAGACCTGGGTGGAGCTTACCGATGAGAACGACATCAAGTACATGAACCGGCTGCTTGATCTTCTGGACGCAGATGATGATGTACAGGCGGTTTACCACAACTGGGACGAGTGATGCAATGATAAAATGAGAGAAGGAGGCAGCCCGCAAAATGATTTTGCGGCTGCCTCCTTCTCTGCCTTACTGCAATGTTAGAGTTACATTCCGAAACGTCACATCTGCGCTTCGCGCGACAAACATTCCCACATACACATTAGAAGAGTCGACAGCGGTCAGAGGGAAGTCAAAACCCGCGGAGACGGGCGCATTATCACCGAAAACGCAGGTGTAGCCGTCGGGGCCTTTTCGTATCTCCGCGTGGACAGTCTCGCCCGGCTTGTATACACGGGCCGCATCGCCGCCGGAGACGAGCTGTCCGCTTCTGCGGGCGAAGCAGTTCCAGGGCGCGCTCGAGGAGAACATGAGCTGGCCTGCCGAGACGTAATCGCCAAGGGCGTCGTTGATCACGGTGTCGAGATAGATATCATCGCGCACCATCAGCCCGAAGGAATTTTGAAGGCTGGCATTGTAGCTGTTGATCGTGATGTCGGCCGACAGGGTGAAATTGCGGTCTGCCGGGACGGCCTGATAGTACATGGCGATGCCGTCGGTTCCTGTGGCGATCTTGCCTGCCGGTTTCCCGTTTACGGAAGATGTATTGACGCCGACTGCCATGTGGACGGTGTTGTCATCTTCCGGCTGAAGGTTGAAATAGAGGTTGTTTAACTGCTCATATCCCTCAATGTCACCGAATACGGTTCCCTTCCAGTCGCCCGCCGTGCCCCAGATGCCGCTTATGGTCGTGGGGGCGGAGAACGATTTTGCCTGATAGCCTGCATTTAGGGAAGCCTCTGTAAATTCCGGCGCCTGCGGGTTTGGCGTCACATAATTTTTTAAGGAACAATTGGATTTTAATAATTCATCTGCGATAAACCAGGCATTGCACTGTGCGCCGTAAAGGTTTGTATGGGTGTTGTCAATGCTGACCTCGCGCTCGGAGGTCCAGGCATGGCGGTTTTTCACGCCGTCCGCGCCGAGGCGCTCATACACATCGCGGGTGCGTGCGGTCAGATTGAGGACAGTAACGCTTTTTCCCACGCCGACCTGCTGGATGGCCCTGGCGTAATTGCCGCCGGCGTAGGTGACGCCGTCATGCGTCACGGTGTCGGTGATGTGGCCGCTCTCACCGGTATAGTTGCTTGCCGCGTTCCGGCGGACGATGGGTGTGACAAGGATCGGAGTGGCTCCGCGGTCTTTTGCCACCTTAATGTACTTCTCGTAGAGGTAATTCTGGAATGACCCGGAAACGGCCAAGGAGTCGTTTGGATTGGTGTAGCGCCCGCTTTCCGCCCGCTCATCGTTGTGCCCGAAGCCGATCATCAGATAATCGCCGTCTTTTAAGTTCTGAAGGAGAATCTGGTACTGATCGGTCTCCAGATACGATTTGGAGCTGGCGCCGGATACAGCCAGGTTGCGGATGTCGATACCCTGGATATAGAGTCCGAGCTGTGTGCCCCAGCCGTATCGGGGAGAGTAGTAGGTGGTGTCCTGAAACTCTGCCGCGGTAGAGTCGCCCACCACCCAGAGGGTGGGTGTGCCGGCAGCGGTGTTCGTTGAAGCTCCGTTTGGCGCCTCGGCGGTGCCCGTGATGGGAGATTGGACTTGTTGCAAAACAGTCCCCGGGGCGATGCCAGCCGATGCGCCGGCTATTGCGGGGCTCGCGGAAAACGCGGTTGTGGCGGCACAGATGCAGGCCAGTAAAAGCGCCTTTATATGCAGATGATTTTTCTTCATTATTTCCTGTCTCCTGTCTCATGTAATAATATTCAGCGGCTTTTAGTATACACCACATTGAAAAAACTGCCAAGACTTTTGACGAATATTAGGGAAATTGGAAGAATCTCGTAAGGAAAATGAAAGTTTGAACAGGAAATCAGCCTCTTTTCAGTTTCTCAAGCTCCCTGTAAAATTCGGGATAGGAGATATTGACGCACTCCGCACCGAGGATTTCCGTCTCGCCCTCGGCGAGGCAGGCAGTGACGGCGAAGGTCATCGCGATGCGGTGATCGAGCCTGCTGTCGATGACGGCGCCGTGGAGCGGTCTTCCTCCGCGTATGATCATGCCGTCCTTCGTCTCCTCCACATCGGCGCCCATCGCGCTTAAATTCTGAACCATGGCTTCAATGCGGTTGGATTCCTTCACCTTTAGCTCGGATGCCTCTTTTATGATGGTCTCGCCCTCGGCAAAGCAGCTTAAGGCGGCGATCATGGGCAGCTCGTCGATCAGGGTCGGGATGATCGCGCCGCCGATGACCGTGCCGTGGAGCGCGCTGCTGCGCACCAGGATGTCGGCGGTGGGTTCCCCGTCGTCCCGGACGTTCATCAGCGTGATGTCCCCACCCATCTCACGAAAGACCTTGAGAATCCCGTCACGGGTGGGATTTATGCCCACATCCTTAAGAAGGATCTCGGAATTCGGCGCCATCAGCCCCGCCGCAAGGAAGAAGGCGGCGGAAGAGATGTCGCCCGGGACAGAAATTTTCTGTCCGTACAGTTCTTTTGCAGGTCGGATGATGGCTGTGGTTCCCTCCGTGCGCACATCCGCGCCGAAGGCCTTTAACATCAGCTCCGTGTGGTTGCGGGAGATGGAAGGCTCTGTGACGCGCGTCTGTCCATCCGCGTAGAGACCGGCGAGAAGGATCGCGGATTTGACCTGCGCCGATGCCACAGGGGATCGGTAGTCGATGCCGGAAAGCCTGCTCCCGGTGATCGCAAGCGGAGCGCAGCCGTTCTCGCCCAGGCTTTTGATCTGTGCGCCCATCTCAGAGAGCGGTTCGATGATCCGCTTCATGGGACGCTTTTTGATGGAATCATCGCCGGTGAGCGTCACGGAAAAATCCTGCGCAGAGAGAATGCCGCAGATCAGGCGGGTGGTAGTTCCGCTGTTTCCGCAGTCGAGAACCGTCTGCGGCTCTTTAAGCCCGTGGAGACCGTCTCCGCGGACGAGCACGGTGTCGCCGCGGTTCTCGATCGCGACGCCCATCTTTTGAAAGCAGGAGATGGTGGAGAGACAGTCCGCGCCCTGCAGGAAATTGCTGATCTCTGTCGTACCCCTCGCGATCGAGCCGAACATCACGCCGCGGTGTGATATGGATTTGTCGCCGGGGACTTTTACCTCGCCCTTAAGGCTGCTGCATTTTGTGAATTTCATAGATGATCCCCCTTACTGTGTCCTGATCAGTTCGTAATTATATTTCTTCAGCTGCTCCCACGCGCGGTTCATGGAATCTTCATCATAAAATGTGATCTTTAACGCGCCCTCGCCGTGTTCGCGGTTGTGGTTGATGCCGATATTGCTTATGCTGATGCCGCGCGCGCTCAATATGCAGGAGAGGGTCGAAATCGCACCCGGCTCGTCCACGATATCGACCGTGAAGGAATACTCCGGCGCGACTGAGCCGCGCGGCCCGTCCGGGATGGAGCTGCGGTAGGCGCGGGAGGAGGCAAACAGATCACGGATCGCGCCGCCGTTTTTCTCCTGGAGCGCCTTGAGGCTCTGCTGTAGCGAGGATATGTAGGCCTCCAGCATGGAAATGATATTATCCGTGTTGCTCATGCAGATCTGCTCCCACATCTCGGGAGAGGAGGAGGCGATTCTGGTGATGTCCTTAAAGCCTCCGGCTGCGAGCCGTTTCATAAGCTCCTCCCGGTCGTCGCGGTCACGCACGAGATTTACAAGGCTTGAGGCGATCAGGTGGGGAAGATGGCTGATGGCGGCCACGATCCGGTCGTGCTCCTCACAGTTTAACACGATCGGGATAGAGCCGACGGCTTTTGCCACAGCCACGATCCGGTCTGTGTCCTCCCGGCCCACGCGCCCGGTCGGAGTGATGATATAGTAGGCATTCTCCAGCAGATGATCCGTGGAATTTTCGTAGCCGGTTTTCTCGGAACCCGCCATGGGGTGTCCGCCGATAAAAATTTCCTCCATGCCAAGCCGGACGACAGTGCGGTGAATATCTGTCTTTGTGCTGCCCACATCTGTCACGATGGCGCCCCGCTTTAAGTAGGGGCGAATCTGCGAGAGATAGGCGGCATTGTACTCCACCGGCGTGCACAAAAAGACGATGTCGCATTCCGTAAGAGACTCACCGATGCCGTCAAGAATCCTGTCTACAATGCCGTCCGCGCGCGCCTGCTCTAACCGCGCGCGCGTGCGCATATACGCAAAGATCCTGGCGTTCGGGCAGGAGCGCTTGATGCCCTTCGCGATGGAGCCGCCGATCAGGCCAAAGCCGATAAAACCAAAGGTTGTGTCTGTCATTGGAAGTTCTCCTGTATTTAAAATTTCCTTCCGGAGAGCGCGGCGTAAGGCCTTAATTCCCCGGTAAGCTGCTCAAACTGCTCGAAGGTGAGAGACTGCGGGCCGTCGGAGAGCGCACACGCCGGGCAGGGGTGTACCTCGATCATCAGCCCGTCGGCGCCTGCCGCGACGGCGCATTTCGCAAGCGGCGCAACGTAAGCCCGGACGCCGGTGGCGTGGCTCGGATCCACGATGACCGGGAGATGCGTACGGCTCCGAAGGACAGGGACTGCGCTGATATCGAGCGTGTTTCTTGTGGCTGTCTCAAAGGTGCGGATACCGCGCTCGCACAGGACGACATTTTTGTTGCCCTCGGACATAATGTACTCGGCGGCGTTTAACCACTCGTCAATCGTGGCGGACAGCCCGCGCTTTAAGAGGACCGGAATCCCGGAGCGCCCGGCTTCTTTCAGAAGCTCAAAGTTCTGCATATTGCGCGCGCCGATCTGAAGCATGTCCACATATTTGGACGCCGTCTCGATGGCGTGCGCGCTTGTGACCTCACAGATGACGTTTAACCCGGTCGCTTCCCGTGCCTCCTTCATATACCGAAGACCCTCCTCCTCAAGCCCCTGGAAGGAGTAGGGAGAGGTGCGCGGCTTGTAGGCGCCGCCGCGCAGGAAGGATGCGCCGGCTTTTTTTACCGCAAATGCGGTCTCCATGAGCTGATCCCGGTTCTCGATAGCGCAGGGACCGGCCATGATCGTGAGGGTGCCGGGGCCGATCAGGGCAGTCCCGACCGTTATGACGGAATCCTCCGGATGGAATTTTTTATTTGCCAGCTTGTAGGCCTCTGTGACGGGCACGATCTTGTCCACGCCCTCCGCGATCTCAAAGTTCACGCCGTTTAAGCGCGTCTTGTCGCCGACGACGCCAACGATAGTGACCTCGTGGCCTTTTGACAGATGGGACTTAAGCCCCCTCGATTCAATCTCGGCTGTGATTTTTTTTACGGCTTCCTCCGAAGCGTTCGGCTTCATAATAATGATCATAATATTTTCTCCTCTGTCCTGATTAAGAAATAGATTTCAATGTAAAGTATTTTACTTCATTGCGGGAGCATTGTCAACGCTTTATTACTTTAAACTTTCAAACTTTAAAGCGATTTATTAAAGGCACTCAAAAAACATTTGTGCAAATCGTCTGTTTAACTTGAAATTTTCAAACTTTTTTAGTAGAATATCCTCATGAGACTAAACTTGATGTACAGGAGGGAATTTTATGAACGTTTATGGGACAAAACAGATCCGAAACGTCGTGCTGCTCGGTCACGGCGGAGCCGGTAAGACGACGACCGCGGAGGCGCTGGCATTTGTGACCGGGGCCACGAAGCGCATGGGTAAGATCACGGATGGCAACACCATCAGCGATTATGACAAAGAAGAAATCAAACGTCAGTTTTCCATCTCCACATCACTCATCCCCATCGAGTATGAGGGAGATGACGGCATGATGAAGATCAATCTGTTAGATACTCCGGGGTACTTCGATTTTGTCGGCGAGGTCGAGGAGGCGGTCAGCGTGGCGGACGCCGCGATCATCGTTGTCAACTGCAAGGCAGGCATCGAGGTCGGGACGGAGAAGGCCTGGGAGCTCTGCGATAAATTCAAGCTGCCGCGTGTTATTTTCGTCACCAATATGGATGACGACCGCGCGAGCTTCCGCGAGCTGGTCTTAAAGCTCGAGAGGCGCTTCGGGAGGAGCATTGCGCCGTTCCAGCTTCCGATCCGCGAGAACGAGAAGTTCGTCGGATATGTGAATGTGGTAAAGATGGCCGGCAGGCGCTTTACCAATCTGAGCGATTACGAGGAGTGCGAGATTCCCGATTACTCCCTCAAGAATTTAGGCATCGCGAGGGACGCGCTCTTAGAAGCGGTCGCGGAGACGAGCGAGGAGTATATGGAGCGCTATTTCTCCGGCGAGGAGTTCACCGTGTCGGAGATTCAGGGCGCGCTCAGGGAACATGTGATAGACGGTTCCATCGTGCCGGTGTTAATGGGTTCGGGCATCAACTGCCAGGGCTTTAAGACGCTACTCCAGGTGATCGACCGCTATCTGCCGACCCCGGATAAGTTTGAGTGTATCGGCGTGGACGTATCCACCGGCGAGCGCTTCACCGCAAAGTACGATGACAGTGTATCCCTGTCGGCGAGAGTGTTTAAGACGATCGTAGACCCGTTCATCGGGAAGTATTCCCTGATGAAGATCTGCACGGGAACATTAAAGCCGGACAGCACCATTTATAATGTAAATAAGGATACCGAGGAGAAGGTCGGGAAGCTCTATCTGCTCCGCGGAAAGGACACCATCGAGGTGCCGGAGCTTAAGGCGGGCGATATCGGCGCTGTCGCAAAGCTCGGCGTGACCCAGACCGGGGATACCATCGCCCTGCGCTCCGCGCCGATCGTATACCACAAGCCGCAGATCTCGATACCTTACACCTATATGCGCTACAAGACCGTGACAAAGGGCGATGAGGATAAGGTGTCAAGCGCGCTCACGAAGCTGATGGAGGAGGATCTGACACTGAAGTCCGTCAATGACAAGGAGAACCGCCAGCTTCTTCTGTACGGCATCGGCGACCAGCAGCTCGAGGTGGTCGTGAGCAAGCTCTTAAACCGCTACAAGGTCGAGGTTGAGCTCAGCAAGCCGAAATTTGCGTTCCGTGAGACGATCCGCAAAAAGTCGGAGGTTCAGGGCAAATACAAGAAGCAGTCAGGCGGGCACGGTCAGTACGGCGACGTCAAGATGGAGTTTGAGCCCTCCGGCGACCTCAGCACCCCGTACATATTTGAGGAGCGCGTGTTCGGCGGAGCCGTTCCGAAAAACTACTTCCCGGCTGTTGAGAAGGGCGTGGCGGAGAGTTGCTTAAAGGGGCCGTTGGCGGCGTATCCTGTTGTGGGCGTGAAGGCGACTCTGGTGGACGGCTCCTACCATCCGGTGGACTCGTCTGAGATGGCGTTTAAGACCGCTGCGATGATGGCGTTTAAGAAGGGCTTCATGGAGGCAAACCCGGTTCTCTTAGAGCCGATCGCTTCCCTTAAGGTGACGGTTCCGGATAAGTTTACCGGCGATGTCATGGGCGATCTAAACCGCAGGCGCGGCCGTGTGCTCGGCATGAATTCCAACCATCACGGCAAGCAGGTCATCGAGGCGGACATTCCAATGTCCGAGCTGTTCGGCTACAATACGGATCTGCGCTCCATGACCGGCGGAATCGGCACATACGAATATGAGTTTGCCCGCTACGAGCAGGCTCCCGGCGATATCCAGAAGAAGGAAGTTGAGGAGAGGGCTTCCAAGGTAGATAAACTGGACGTATGATGATAAAATAGAATTACAGTGATTCACAGGTTGGGGGCTTTTGCACCGGTTACTCAGTGCAAAAGCCCCTAACATCATGCTGTTGACATCTTGACAGTATGGTGAAATTATGGTAATTTATTGCCAGTGTAAATGCCGTGAAAGAAGGTAATATCATTGCGTTCTGCGGGACATGAACACACCTTTTATCAGGAG
>SFNH01000014.1 GCA_004554205.1 Clostridium sp. | reverse complement strand
GAGGGTGATGTTCTCACGGAGACGGATTCCGCTGACGAAGAGGACGACAGCACAGGAAAGAACTGGGACGCCACCGCGGAGGGTGAGCTTGCCGAGGAGAATGAAACGGAGCGTATCAGTGAGACGCTGCCCATAGAGCCGGTGACCTCAAGTGAACAGACTTCGGAGACAGAGCGCATCAATGAGACGCTTTCCGTGGAGCCCGCGAGCACGGATGATCTGACTTCGGCGGCGGAGCGTATCAATGAGACGATTCCCGTGGAGCCTCTCGCGTCGAGTACGGCGGGGACTTCGGCGGCGGAGCGCATCAATGAGACTATGCCCATAGAGCCGCTTGGCACAAAGACGAACCCTTACGCGAGTTATGCGGCAATTTACTGGAATCCGGGAGCGGAAACGCTTGCGGAGCTTTTGGCGGACCCTTCTGATACCGCGGCTTCCGCTGACAAGGCAAGCCCTTCAGATGCCGAGACCGCTACTGCGTCCAACGCCTCACAGGAGGGCGACGACCGCGCCCACGGCCTGAGCCCCAAACACGCGGTCAAGAGCCTTGAGACAGCGGTGCAGCGTGCTGCCCGTCTTGCCGACGCAAACGGGGTAAGCAGATCGGATATCGTGATCTACGCGATGAATCCGATGGAGATTTCAGACAAGCAGCTCGTCATCTTAAACGGAGGCGGAGTAAATATCGTCTCCTGGCCGGAACGTGATTACGATAATGACACGATCTTTTACATAAACGGGGGGCAGCTCTCCCTGGTAAATACGACGTTGGCATCCGGGCGGGGAACAGACCCGGATGAGACAGAGCTTGTCCGGATTGACGCGGGGGCGCTTCAGCTTGGCTCCGGTGTGGAGACGGATGGGCGGATTGTCATGGACTACCGCAGTGAGAAGGAAAAGACGGAGTGGGATACGGCAACTGCCTCTGACGCCAAATCCACGAAATCCGCTTCGGGCTGGGTGGAGAGCGATGGCTTTGACATCAGCCGCTACATATTCAGCACGGATGCGGACGACTGGGAGGTTTTGGAGGACGCATCGGAAGAGAGCACCCGGAGAATGCCCATCATCGAGCTTATGGAGGGCTTTAAAAGTGTGCAGAACACTTACACTCTGGAAATCCGAAACGAGGATGACTTAAATGAAGTGACGCTCGCACGGACTCTGTATGCCGATACGGAGGATGCTGCGTCCTTTGGCGCCTGCTTCCGCCTGGCGGAACCGGCGGATGAGCTGGAATCGGAGTGGAGTTTATCTTATTACAGCGAGGCGGCAGAGGATACAGCTGCCCTGGTGGATGATACGGCAGCGCTCGCTTCCGAAGACGCGGAGGATGTGACGGAGGACGCCTTATCTTCGGAGGATACGGTGAAAGTGCTGTCAGCGGTCAGGACCGGAAGCGGAACCGTCGGCGCAGGCATTTTCCTGTCCGGTTCGGGAAGCAATGAAAATGACGGCCGCACGCCGAATACGCCGGTGAGGACTTTCGCCAGAGCGATGGAACGCCTGCGCGAGGAGATTGAGGCGAAGAGTGCGAAGGAGAGTTCCCTGCCGGAGGAAGGCCGGAGGGGCTTTACCCCCCATATCTATATCTGCGGGACGACGGTTGAGATTTCGTCGGATCAGGAGTGGAGGATGAACTATGATTCCGAGCTCTTTACAGTAACGAATGCCGCTTTTAACGCGGACACGGTGAAAGCGGATCATCCCGACTGGAGTGATGATTATATCCGGGACTATGTAAAACCCCAGGTTCGGCGGTATACTGATTTTAAAGATGCGATGATCGCCGTAGGCCCGTCGGCGACCCTTGACCTCGATGATATTATCATCGACGGCGCGGCGGAATACGTTTCTGACGGAAATCCTGTCATTTCGGCAGGCGGGACAGCCTCAACCGCACGCGCTACTGTGAATATGCGCGGAACGTCGCAGCTTCGCAGCAATGCGGGCGGCGGTGTGAAGCTGGGCGCATACAGTGAGCTGTCGCTCTATGACACTGCCCGCATAGAAGATATAGAGGGTAATGCGGTGGAGCTTGCCGGAATCGGAGCTTCTTTCAATATGCTTATGAATTCCCGGATTCTTTCGGAGAAGCGCAGAGACGGCGCGGTTCTTAAGGATCGGTGTGCTGTCTATGCCGGGGATGATACAAATGTGCAGCTTCGCGATGCGGCGTCCATCTCCGTGGGTGATGCCGAAACGGCTGCCCGGCTGAGGGGAGCTTTATATCTGGACGGAGGGGTGAGCGTTACAGGTCAGATTCGCCTTGAGAATCCGGACAATCCCATCCGTCTGTGCACAGTGCCGGCTTCGGGAAATCAGTATCATTTGAGCCTGGCGGAGAGCTTCCTCGGGAAGAATGCCGTTATTCCGGAGGGGACATCGGTGACGGATGCCGCACAGTATCTTTCGGAATTTGTCAAGGCTGAGGACGGAATAAAAGAACACGAAAACTGGATTTTGAAATCCGCGTCTCCGAATATTGTCCTTGAGGAGGCAAACTGGATCTATCTTTCCGGAGAAGGCGACGATACGAAGAACGGTCTGTCGCCGGAGACGGCGGTGCGCACTTTCCACCGTGCAAGGCAGCTATTAAGTACGAGTTACTTTAAAGAAGGCGCCAATATCCTGATCTGCGGCAAGGTGCCGATCACTGCCTGGACTGACCGTGACGGCTCTGCCGGGGATGATACAGACTGGTCGTTTGGCGAGGGCGGCACGCTGACAAACTCTGTAAGCGGCGAGACCTGGACTCCCCTTGTGAAACGGGACAAGGCTTACAGCGGGGGCGCGCTCATTGAGCACGGATTATCCGGTAAGACACTGGTATTTAAGAATATCATAATAGACGGAAATGGGGCGGATGTCCGCGCTGCGGCTGCTGATGGTTCTTCCGCTCCGCTACTCGACATCAAGGATTCCGGAGCTGAGGTGTTATTAGCTGATGGCGCGATTTTCCGCAACAACCATGTGAAGTCCGCCGCCGACGGCGCCGCGTCAGGCATTGAGGTTAATGCAGGTTCCCTCACTCTTGCCGGCGGTCAGATCACGGGGATGCGCATGATTCTTGATGCTCCTGATGCCGGAAAGAGCGTGGCGGGCGCAGCGGTTACTGTCTCGTCAGGCGCTTCCTTTAATATGAAGTCCGGCATGATTGACGAAAACAGCGTGGAGGTTTCGGGCGCCGTGTCAGGCGAGGTGAAGGGCGGAGCCGTGCTCATCGCGAATGGCGGATCCTTCAATCTCTCCGGCGGAAGCATTAGATCAAATATGGGTGGACAGGGAAGTGCTGTCTGCTTCATCGGTCAGGCGCAAACGACCGGAGGCGGTGTGACACTTGCGGGGGGCAGCATCACCGGCAATACCGTCCACACTACGGTTGCTTCCGCGGTCTCTCCCAGAGGGAGCTTTGCGCCGATTTATGTCGATGGCTACAATTTCCGGCTTGACGGAGCCTGCGAGGCTTCCGATGCCATTTATTTAAACAGCTCTGCGAAACCTTTGACTGTCGGCGGAGCCATTCCGTCGGGCCGTATATACAAAGTATGGCTGAATGAGGGAAGCGGCACCGGTCAGTACAAGAAGGGGAGCATTGCGGTGATACCTGATGGGACTGCGGTGACGGATGCCGCGAGCTGCTTTGACGGTATCAGGCTGTACTCTGACCAGTATGTGCTGGATTCGAGCCGCGGTGACACAGCCATCACATCAAATGCGGCTGTTGCGCAGAAACAGTGTCTGGTTCTGATGCGCAGGATTTTTGTGAGCGGAACGGACGGGGATGACACGAGAAACGGTCTGACGCCGGATTCCCCGGTGAAGACGTTTGAGAAAGCCCAGGCGTTGGGCGAGATGGGCGATGGTACGAAGGACGCCTATGTCATCTATGTATGCGGGCAGATTATGCCCGAGGAGACGGATGTGACGTGGAGCACGCCGTCACCGTCCTATGTATGCCGGTATACGGGTTTTGAGGTGTACCGCTCAAACGGGACTGCGTCGGGCGGCGCGGCGAAGGCATACTATGGAAATCTGATCCGTGCGGCGAAAGACGGGTTTACCCTGAGTGGAATTTCGGTTTACGGACGCCGAGCCGTCGATGGAGCCGAGCATAACGGAGAAGCCCTGGTTTATGTGCCGGGCGGTGTGAGTGTGTTTGTCGGCATTGATGAGGCTGCGGGGCAGACTGCCGCCAGCGCAGTCTTTGGCCGGAATAATAATACCGGGACGTATGAGGACCCGGTGAACAGTGATTCAAAAACGCTGTCGGGACGCGGCGGAGCCTTTTATGTGGAGACGAGAGGTCAGTTGTGCCTTGCCGGCGGTGTGAGCATTTCAGATATGGAGGCGGTACAGGGCGCGGCTGTCTATGTAGCAGCTGACGCATCGAATAATGCAGATAATGGAATACTTAAATTATACGGCAGCGTTTCTCTTACCGGTGCGGGCGATGTCTATCTGGGCGGAACCGGGACCGATGAGGCGAGGGCAACGGCGGCGGTCGTAGATATTGACGCCACTTGGGCGCCCACGGACGGAGAACAGATCAAGCTTGCCCTGCAGAATCACTATATCGGGAGACCGCTTGTCCGCTTTGAGAGCGGCATGACGCCGGGGACTACGGAGCGGAGCTACTTTAAGCTGGATGATTTTATCCAGTCGAGCTACGGTCTCGGCTACACGGACACCGCACCCGCAAACGGCGCGATGCTTTTCAGCGCCGCCAGACTTGCCAGAAGTGCCACGTCAATGACGCTTGAGCTGACGGGGAAGACTGCAGTTTACATTGACGGCAAAAACGGAAGCGACTTAAACGACGGTAACACACCGGATACTGCGTTTAAGACGCTTCAGAAGGTATACAGCCATATACGCGAGCGGCAGGAGGCAGGTACTGTCAGCGCCGACAATGACACATTGGTCTATGTGGTAGGCACGATCAGCATAGAGGATACCGTTGTGCTGGAGAACACGACTGTGCAGAAAGATGGCTCAACCAGCCGTGTGAGCAAATATTCCTATTCAGACGGCGTGACAGAAGTGACCGATCAGATTTCCGGGTACATCTGCTTTAAGCGCTACGCGCAGCCGAGCGGCTATACGGATTCTGATGCGACATATGATGGCTATGCTAAGGAGACGCTGAAAAACAGCCTCTTCCTTGTTGAGGGCGAGGGCGGCTTAAGCCTTTGCGGTGTGGAGCTTGACGGCCACTCCGAGCCGCAGGAGAGCGCGAACCCGCTTTATGCGGCGAATGGGGTGGAGGCGCAGGCGCCTATCATACAGGTCGTCAATGAAGGTTCCCTGAATTTGGGGTCAGTCTCCACGACGGAAAACCCGACACCTAAGATGACGGTTCTTGCCAATAACAGAAATATCCTTAATAAGGATGGCGGCTCCGCCTACCGGATCGGGGACCTGAACGGCAAAGCCGTCTATGAAGGTGTTTCGGCAGGCGTTGAGGCGAGCGGAAGTTCAGTTGTATATTTTGACTGGGTGGAGTTTAGGAACTTAAGCCTGGGCGAGAATGTGGTAGGAGGAACAGACCTTTACCACAACAGCACGGGTGAAAATGTTTCCTATATACAAGGCCATACAGTCTTTGGAGGAACGGTATTCCTCGAGGGATTGGGAACGACGGCCACCAGCCGTTATTTACAGACGCTCAATGATTCCATTACGACAGGGACCCTGAGTGAGATTCATCTGTTATTCCGCGATCCGTATGCCGGACGTGCCGTGGTAAAGTATTTGGATGCTGAGGCGACAGTTGAGCAGTTTGCGACATATGTGCTTGATAAAAGGGTTCTTACTTCCTTTAGCATTATAAAGAATGCTTCTGATCCGCTGATCCTTGAACTGGCGGAGAAGCTCCCGGTTTACATCGACGGTGTAAACGGTGACGATATGGCTGTGGGGTCGGATCCGGCACACCCGGTAAAGACATTGAAGCGTGCCTATGAGCTTTTGAATACATACTACACAGACAAGATTTTTGTGGTGAATAATCCGATATCTGTCGCAGGAACAACGGAGATTTCCGGGAACACTTATACCGGAACGGACGGTACGGTGAGCTTGGGTGACGGGGTGAAGGTCACGATTGCGCGCTATATCCAGCCTGATTTTGCCCGTAACGATACAATGACGGGGACGGAGCTTGCGGCAACCGGTTACAATGTGGGTGACTATACAGGTTCTCTGCTTGTAGTAGGTGGGGGAACGATAACGCTTGGAAAAGATTTGATTCTTGATGGCCGCGCCAGCGCGTGGGCATCGGACTCCCATATGAAAGAGATTACTGTGACAAGAGATACCAGTTCTCTTTTCCCGCTTGTACAGGTGCTTTCCGCTTCCCTCACGCTTCAGGACGGCTGTGAACTGCGTAATAATAATAATACATATGACGGGACCGGGACGATCGGGAAACATGGCGGTGCGATATACAATGAAGGACAAGTGACTGTGAACAGAGCAGTCTTTACAGATTTGAAAGCTAAGAAGGGTGACGGAATCTATAATCCTGTTATTGCGGGGACGAGCGGAATTACTCAGCTTGGAGGCGGAGATCCGGGACTTGCCGGGCACAGTATCTACCTGGGAGCTGAGAACCGTGGCACAGAGAGTGAACCGAACTGGCTGAACAGTGAGTTGCATATTACAGGGAAGCTTAACGACGATGTTACCCTCACGCTTGATATGGATCACGCAGAGGCGGGGCGCGATGTGGTGAAATTTACCACGGCGGATGCTTACGCCCCGGCAGACGGTGCAGATGCCGAATATCTGCGCTTCGCCCTCGGCACGACGGTACCGCAGGAGCTGTTTTTGGTGCAGGTGGAGGATGACCCGACTGTGCTCGAGCTTCAGGACTGGAAGGTATTAAAGACCGAGGTGCCGACGGATATTTACCTGGTTGCGAGACAGAAGAGCGGCGATACGACCACGGAGCTTAAGAGCGTGCAGACAGGTACGGAGAAACTCTTAAGTTCGCCGAATTACCAGGTGAAGAATAAGGGCGCTTATGATGTGAAGGTGATCCTGACCGGCTTAGACAGTCTGAATGCGGAGGCGGGAATTACCTGGGGTGAGATGCAGCTAAAGGCAACTGCGTCAGATGCTGTGGGCTACAGTGATATTTATCTCGCCGTGAGAGGCACGGACGTGGATTCGGCTGATGGATTTGTCTTTGCGGAAAGTGCGCTTCTTAACGGAATGCAGAACGATCTTGAATTGGGAACTCTCAAAGCCGGGAGTAGCGGCAATTTTGAATTTTCAGTTGGGACAGGAAGCGGCTTTATTGAGACATATCTTGATGACAGTTTCCCGTTGACAGGCAAGACTGCCGACGAGGTGCAGGACTATATGGATGGTACCGGCGCTCTCGGTCTTAATGCGAGAGCAAAGTATCTGCTCAGGTACAGAGTAGAACTTGTGCCGCCCAGGCGGTAAAAAGCGCCTCTCATACGTTATGGAAAACAAAATGATTTGCTTTGGGGGATGTCGCGATCGTCAGATTCGCGGCATCCCCCGATGTTTTGTGTAAAATTGCCTGAAACTGTAAATAATATTTGAAAAATGCAGGTAACTGTGAAGGTGCTGAACAGTTACAAATGCAGAAAGAGGCAGAGCAGAAATGGAATCAATCTGGAGCAGGAGCGTGAGCATCCCCCGTCAGGAGTGCTTAAAAGGCGATATCACAGCGGATACGGCAGTCGTCGGCGCCGGGATGGCAGGAGTTTTGACGGCGTACTTACTGGAAAAAAGTGGAATTCATACTGTGGTTCTTGAGGCGGACCGTATTGCCGGGGGGCAGACGAAAAACACTACGGCGAAGATTACGAGCCAGCACGGCATGATCTACCGGAAACTCACACGTCAGTATGGTGAGGAGAGCGCCAGGCTTTACGCGAGGGCGCAGGAACAGGCCATACTTGAGTATGAGAAGCTGGCGAGGGAAAATAAGATAGATTGTCATTTTGAGCGTCTCCCGGCGTATCTGTACTCGCTCTGGGACAAGCAGGCATTGCTCGATGAGACGCAGGCCTGCGCGAGGCTGGGGCTGCCTGCCTGCTTTGTGGAGGAGATGTCGCTTCCCATGCGGACGGTGGGCGCGGTCTGCTTTGAGCGGCAGGCGCAGTTTCATCCGCTGGAATTTATTAAAGCGATCTCCGCCGACCTCACGATATACGAAAAGACAAAGGTGCTGTCGGTGAAGGGCACCCGGATCATAACGGACAAGGGTACAGTGTCGGCAAAAAACGTTGTGTTTACCGCACATTATCCGTTTCTTAATATTCCCGGCTTCTATTTTGCGCGGCAGCACCAGGAGAGAAGCTATGTGATCGCCTATGAAAAGGCGGGCGATCTGGGTGGAATGTATTACAGCATTGACAGGGATGGTCTGTCTTTCCGCAACTTTGAAAATCTGCTTCTGGTCGGGGGCGGCGCGCACCGTACCGGAAAAATCAAATCCGGCGGTCAGTATTTATCTGTCAAACGGAAAGCGGAAAATCTCTTCCCTCAGGCAAAGGAGGTGGCGCGCTGGTCGGCGCAGGACTGCATGACCCACGACGGTCTGCCGTTTATCGGGAGGTATTCGGCATTTTACCCGAACTGGTATGTGGCGACAGGATTTAAAAAGTGGGGAATGACGACCACCATGGTGGCGGCTATGCTTTTGCGCGACCTGATCTGCGGCGTGGAGAATCCATACAGGAAGCTGTTCTCCCCGCAGCGCGTCCATCCGCTTGCGTCGGCGGGCGCATGGGCGGTGGATATGGGGGAGAGCGCCATGGGGCTCACGAAGGGAGTCATCTACGGCCTGGACAGAAAGGAATCGACCCATCGCTGCCGCCATCTGGGCTGCGGACTTTCCTGGAACGAGGATGAGCAGACCTGGGACTGTCCCTGTCACGGCTCCCGCTATACCCGGGACGGAAAGCTCCTGGACGGCCCGGCACAGACAAACCTGCGAAAATAAAACTTGACTTTTCTCTGCCGTTTCACTAAAATTATGTAACAGTTCAGTATGCACAAATTGACACGTGATGGACATTACAAAAATATCCCCCTGTACCGGGGAAAGGAAGGAAAGTATGAGAGAGCAGCTAGAGAAGATCAAGGCGGAGGCGCTTAAGCAGATTGAGGCATCTGATGCGCTGGAAATGTTAAACGACATCCGCGTCGCTTACCTCGGCAAGAAGGGCGAGCTGACGAGCGTCTTAAAGAGCATGAAGGACGTTGCGCCCGAGGATCGCCCGAAGGTGGGGCAGATGGTGAATGAGGCGCGGGAGATGATCGAGGCGAAGCTTGCGGAGACAATGACGGCTCTCGCAAAGAAAGCGCGCGAGGAGCAGATGAAGCAGGAGGTCATTGATGTGACGCTCCCGGCAAAGAAGGCGAATATCGGCCACAGCCATCCGAATATGGTAGCGCTTGAGGAAGTGGAGCGCATTTTCGTCGGCATGGGCTATGAGGTCGTCGAGGGGCCGGAGGTGGAGTATCAGGACTATAATTTTACAAAGCTCAACATTCCGCCGAACCATCCGGCAAGAGACGAGCAGGACACCTTCTTTATCAACGATGAGATCTGTCTGCGATCCCAGACCTCCCCGGTACAGGCACGCACTATGGAGAAGGGAAAGCTTCCGATCCGAATGATCGCGCCGGGGCGCGTATTCCGCTCCGACGAGGTGGACGCGACCCACTCCCCGTCCTTTCATCAGGTGGAGGGGCTTGTCATTGACAGGCATATCACGTTTGCAGACCTTAAGGGAACGCTGGCGGAGTTTGCAAGAGAGCTGTTCGGCGAGGATACAAAGGTCAAATTCCGTCCTCACCATTTCCCGTTCACGGAGCCAAGCGCCGAGGTGGACGTGAGCTGCTTTAAGTGCGGCGGGAAGGGCTGCCGCTTCTGCAAGGGCTCCGGCTGGATTGAGATCCTCGGCTGCGGCATGGTACACCCCCATGTGCTCGAGATGTGCGGCATTGACCCGGACGAGTACACCGGCTTTGCGTTCGGCGTAGGGTTAGAGCGCATCGCGCTGCTTAAGTATGAGATCGACGACATGCGGCTTCTGTACGAGAATGATATCCGGTTCTTGAAGCAGCTTTAAAGGGGAGGAAAGAATGACATGAATACAGCGTTATCATGGATAAAAGCATACGTTCCGGACCTGGATGTGACCGCGCAGGAATACACCGACGCGATGACGCTCTCCGGGAGTAAGGTCGAGGGCTATACCTGTCTGGACAAAAATCTGGAGAAGATCGTGGTCGGGCAGATAAAGAAGATCGAGCGCCACCCGGACGCCGACAAGCTCATTGTCTGTCAGGTAGATATCGGGAAAGAGGCGATTCAGATCGTGACCGGCGCGCCGAATGTAAAAGAGGGTGATAAGGTTCCGGTTGTTCTCGACGGCGGAAGGGTGGCGGGCGGCCACGATGGCGGTCCGCTTCCGGAGAACGGCATCAAGATCAAGAAGGGAAAGCTTCGCGGCATCGAGTCAAACGGCATGATGTGTTCCATCGAGGAGCTCGGCTCGAACCGTGATATGTATCCGCTGGCGCCGGAGAACGGCATCTACATTCTTCCGGAGGATACCGAGGTGGGTGCGGACGCCATCGAGGTGCTTGGGCTTCACGATATAGTGTTTGAGTATGAGATCACCTCAAACCGCGTCGACTGCTACAGCGTGGTGGGTCTGGCGAGAGAGGCGGCGGCAACCTTCCGCAGGGAATTTCACGCCCCTGTCATTAAAAAGACGGGAAACAATGAGGATATAGGCGACTACCTGAAGGTCGAGGTGGAGGACACAGAGCTCTGCCCGCGCTACTGCGCGAGGATGGTGAAGAACATAAGACTCGCCCCGTCGCCGGAGTGGATGCAGAGACGTCTGGCGGCAAGCGGAATCCGCCCGATCAATAATCTTGTGGATATCACCAACTATGTGATGGAGGAGTTCGGTCAGCCGATGCACGCCTTTGACTATGATCTGCTTGCGGGCCATAAGATCGTGGTAAAGTGCGCCGGCGACGGCGATGAGTTTGAGACGCTGGACGGACAGATCAGGAAGCTTGACAGCACGGTGCTGATGATCAATGACGGGGAGAAGGCGGTCGGCATCGCGGGCATCATGGGCGGCGAAAATTCCAAGATCACCGATGACGTAAAGACAATGGTATTTGAGGCGGCGTGCTTTGACGGCACCAATATCCGCCTTTCGTCCAAAAAGCTCGGTATGCGCACCGATGCTTCCGGGAAGTTCGAGAAGGGTCTCGACCCGAACAATGCGGAGGCGGCGATCAACCGCGCATGCCAGCTCATCGAGGAGCTGGGCGCAGGTGAGGTCGTGGGCGGGATGATTGACATTTACCCGGTGAAACGCGAGCCGTCCCGCGTGAAGTTTGAGCCGGATCGGATCAACAGCCTTCTGGGGACAGACATTCCGGCTGAGGATATGCTTGCGTACTTTAAAAAGATCGAACTCGATTACGATGAGGATACGAATGAGATCGTTGCACCGACCTTCCGCCAGGACATTCACTGTATGGCCGACCTTGCCGAGGAGGTGGCGCGTTTCTTCGGATACGACAACATTCCGACGACTCTGCCCTCCGGGGAGGCGACGACCGGAAAGCTGTCCGGGAAGCTGCGCATCGAGGAGATCGCGAGAGAGGTCGCGGAGTTCTCCGGCTTCAGCCAGAGCATGACGTACTCCTTTGAGAGCCCGAAGGTATTTGATAAGCTGCGCATTCCGGCGGACAGCGCGCTGCGCCGCACGGTCACGATCTTAAACCCGCTGGGCGAGGATTTTTCCATCATGCGCACCAGCCCGTTAAACGGCATGCTGACCTCCCTGTCCACAAACTACAACCGCCGCAACAGGGATGTAAAGCTCTATGAGCTGGCAAATATCTATCTTCCGGGGGAACTTCCGCTTACAGAGCTTCCCGACGAGCGTATGCAGTTTACGCTCGGCTGCTACGGCGAGGGCGATTTCTTTACGATGAAGGGCGTGGTCGAGGAGCTGTTTGACAAGCTGGGAATGACAAAAAAGGTTCATTATGATCCGTCGTGCGACCGCCCGTATCTGCACCCGGGCAGAAAGGCTGACATTATATACGAGGGCGTGACGCTTGGATATCTCGGCGAGCTGCACCCCGAGGTGGCGGATGCGTACAGGATCGGCGACAAGACCTACATTGCGGTTCTTGATATGCCGAATGTGATTCCGTTTGCGGATTTTGACCGTAAGTATACCGGAATCGCGAAATATCCGGCAACCACCCGCGACATCAGCATGGTGGTTCCGAAGGAAATTCTTGTCGGACAGATCGAGGATATCATCGCGCAGCGGGGCGGGAAAATTCTCGAGAGCTACAAGCTGTTCGATATCTACGAGGGCGTGCAGATTCTGTCAGGATACAAATCCGTTGCATATTCCATCACCTTCCGTGCCGCGGATCGGACGCTGACGGACGATGAGGTAAACGCTGCCATGAAGAAAATCTTAAATGGCCTTCAGGGGCTTGGGATCCAGCTTCGGTCATAGATGGGGCGCGCTTAAAAACTGCATAGAGAATGTGAAAAATGGCTATCCTTACCTTAGGACTTTAAGGTAAGGAGGCCATTTTTATGAAGAATGAATTTGAGATTGCAGGTGTGTACGGGCGGGAGATTCTCGATTCCCGCGGAAATCCCACCCTGGAGGTAGAGGTGCGGCTTGAGGGCGGGGCTGTCGGGCGGGCGGCAGTGCCGTCCGGCGCGTCCACGGGAAAGTATGAGGCGGTGGAGCTGCGCGACGGCGGACCGCGCTATCACGGAAAAGGCGTCCGCCATGCAGTGGAGTATGTGAATACGGTTATCGCCGAGGTGCTGATGTTTGAGGACGCGTACCAGCAGGCCACGATCGACCGGATTCTTAAGGAGGCGGACGGCACAGAAAATAAGTCGAAGCTCGGCGCGAACGCGATCCTCGGCGCGTCGCTTGCGGTGGCGCGCGCCTGCGCCGCGCAGCAGGGGATTCCGCTGTACCGCTATCTTGGCGGCGTCAATGCGCGTACCATGCCTGTGCCGATGATGAATGTGTTAAACGGCGGCGTGCATGCGGACAACACGGTCGATCTTCAGGAATTCATGATCATGCCGGTGGGGGCAAACACCTTTGAAGAGGGGTTAAAAATGTGCTCGGAGGTGTATCACACCCTGAAAAACCTTCTGAAAGTGGGGGATTACAGCACTGCAGTGGGGGATGAGGGCGGATTTGCGCCAAACTTAAAAAACGCCGAGGAAGTGCTTACCTATCTGATGGATGCGGTCACCATGAGCGGCTATGACGCGGGAAAGGATTTTCAGTTTGCCATTGATGCGGCGGCAAGCGAGCTGTACGATGAGGAGAGCGGGCGGTATGTCTTCCCCGGCGAGAGTAAGATGAGCGGCGTCCAGGTGTCCAGGAGCGCGGAAGAGATGGTGGATTACTTTCGGCGGCTGGTGGAAGGTTTTCCCATCTGTTCGATTGAGGATGGGCTTCACGAGGAGGACTGGGAGGGATGGAAACTCCTGACAAAGACGCTCGGCGATAAGGTTCAGCTCGTGGGCGACGATCTGTTTGTGACGAACACAAAGCGCCTGGAAAAGGGAATTAAGGAGGGCGCGGCGAATTCCATTCTCATCAAGGTCAACCAGATCGGGACACTGACGGAGAGCCTGGAGGCCATCGAGATGGCAAAGAGCGCCGGATATACGGCGGTGATCTCGCATCGTTCCGGTGAGACGGAGGACACGTTTATTGCCGATCTTGCGGTCGCGATAAACAGCGGCCAGATCAAGACAGGAGCGCCCTGCCGCTCGGAGCGCGTCGCCAAGTACAACCAGCTTCTGCGGATTGAGGAGGAGATTAAGAGCGGAATAAAAAAATGCTGAGATTAAAACGTTGCAGTTCAGCCATGTGGCGATTCCGGCTCGGTTCGCGCGCTTATTAGCCGCCAGTCGCGCGAAACTCGCTTCGCACAGACAGTGGGCTTTGCGGCTGGCGCTATCCAGCCGTGAGGGAGCGGGGTATAAATCCTGCTGCGAGGGAGACCGGTGTAAACCCTGCTGTGAGGGAAGACGGTGAACACTTTTGCGAGGTGCCCGAACAAAGGCGAAAACCTTAGCCGCGACCGAACAAAAGAGGATACTCCGCCAATCCCATATTGACATTTTTCGCAGATCAGAGTATGATGCAATTATATAATATATTCAGAGTATACATTCGACCTGCTTTATCTAAGGAGCGATCTATGATATTTCAGGCGTTAGGGTCAGACCGGAAACAGCCTGGCCTCCCAGTGCGGTAAGAATGTAGTATTTACTTGTTAGGGGACGACCGCGCTTTTCGCGGTCGTTTTTGCGCAGAGAGAGGTACAGAAATGAAAAAGATATGGATTCTGTTTGCTGCAGCGCTGTTGCTGTCCGCCTGCTCCTCCAGCACGGTCAATTCCGGACGAACCATCGATGTGGGCGACTCTACAGTCATCGACTTTACTTACAGTCCCTTCAAGCACATTTCCAACGGCGGTATCAGCGGAGACGATCCGCTTCCTTATAATATTGACGCCATTACCGGCGCCACTATGACGGTGGAGGGACCCGCTGTTGTATCCAGCATTCCCCTTTCCATCCGGGAGCTGGAAAATCGCAGTGAGAGCTTTTTCCGTGGCATTTATACGGATTCCAGGGGAACCTTCGCCTATGAAGGAATAGACCTCTACCATCTGCTGTACAGCATGACCGAGGGCGATAGTGGTATTCGCATGACGGATTCCGCCTATAAGGTGGTTCTGAAAAACTGCAGCCGCCTGGATGTGGCGGAGTTTACGCTTGAGGAAGTGAGCCGGGCCCATGAAGACGGCAGGCCGATCCTGCTGGCCTGTGGCATCGGGACCACCGATGGAAGCAAAATAGCTCCCTTTGTATTTGACGCCGCCAACGAAAAAGAGCACTCTCTGGGCTTTGTGGAGGAGTTGGAAAACGATGACGGCTGCATCCGTCTTGTGTACGATCTGGAGAAGTATGGCGCCAATACTGACTATACTACCTTTTCCAATGTGGCCTATGTCTATGTCTGTGAGGAGCATGAGCCGGGCTTTAAGCATACCACGGCTGAAGGTGGCAGCTACAATACTTCCCGCTATAATGATTACATTATTTCTTTCCGGGGTTCCGCTCTGGGCCGGGAGTTGGACTTTACACTGAGAGAACTGGAGGATCTGGTGGCCTGCCATGAAGATGGAAGTGTGGTGCCCGGCGGTATCGGCTATTCCGACAGCTACAGCCTTGCTAATACTACATACTGGTATGTCAACGAGTACCAGGGACTGGATCTTTACAAGCTGCTTCTGTATATGGGTATGGACGATGTGGAAACTATGGGTCTGAAAGCCGCCCGTACTACGCTGGTGAGCTTCATCGCGGCGGATGGCGTCGCGGCGTCGGAAACCTTCTCAGTGGATACCCTGTCTTATCCCGATGCCTTTGGATTCTATGAAAAAAACGCTGCGGATATTGGAGACGGCAGCTATCAGCCTGATAACGCAGATCTGGTGCGCACCGGCTATCCTGTGCTGCTGGCATACGGCGTGAACAACTATCCCTACACCATTCACAAAACAGACGATGCCTACCTCTCCGGTCTGAGCAACAGCGGCGGCCCCATCCGCGTGGTATTTGGAAAAACTCAGTATTACCATGCCAATGGCTCCAATCAGGTGCAGTACTTAAAGGACGTGGTGGCAGGAGACGATGTGTTATACAGCACTCACCAGTATACTGACCGGGCAGATCATCATGCTTTGGCGCAGAATGGACTGGATGTCACCGTATATAGTGAAAGCGGTCAGACCCTTCTGAAAAACCGGATGACTGTGGGACAGATCGAAGATATAATCTACGGGGCGGAGGTTCAGGACAATCAGAAAAAATCCGCTCTCATCAAGGATTCCTACGAGGTTTCCGGAGAAGTCGACTGCTATGAGGGCGTGGATCTGTCCTATCTGCTGATGAATGTTCTGGGGCTGCCCGGAACCAACGGTACGGTCACCTTCTCCAATGGGGAGGAGGAAGTGACGCTGCCTATCGCCCGGCTGTTTGCCGAAGGATACAATACCCGACTTGGCCGCGGCGGCATGAGATCCGTTCTGGCCTTCGCGAAAAACGGCAGCCCCCTAGTGGCGGACAGTGACAGTGCCGGATATGTGGACAATGTTCCGCTGAAGCCATGGCTGGATTCCGATCCGGCGTTCTATGATGTGAAGAACAGCGGCGGTCCGCTGCAGGTGATCATTCCAAGCACAGATGCGGAGCGCTGTGACGCCGGCGTGCTGAACAACGTGACTGCCATCACCATCCGCCTGATTCCTGACAGCTACGCCCATATTGAGGACCCCTACCGTGCTCTTGCCGACAAGAGTATCCGCTTCTTCGGCGAGGGACTGGATCGGGAGACGGCTTTTACTGTGGAACAGCTGGAAGGTATGCAGACTATGGTACAGACTGCGGATTTCAGTCTGCTAGACAGCAATGCCACCGTCTGCCAACAGCGCTATAGAGGTCTGGCTATTTATGACCTGTTTGCGATCATCGGCATCAAAAATAATGCCGGCGATGTGACTGTTTATGCCGATGACGGAACCAGTGCGACATTTTCCCTGTCCCGGTTGAAAAAACGGGATTACATCAACTATGTCACCGGTGAGGATGGGCTGTATGCCATGCTGGCTTACGGAACGGGGAATGTGGACGAGGATCCTATGACCGGACTTCCCCTGGTAGCCGGGGAAGAAGCAGCAGGTTTTGATGAGGCAGTCGGAAATAGCGGCGGTCCCCTGAAGCTGGTGATCCCGCAGGAAAACGCAGAGGACGTAAATTCCGGTTTGTGCGTAAAGAATGTGACGGCGGTGGAAGTAACCGCTAACGATATTGACACCTGGGGTCATCGGATGAGCGATATTTACGCCGAGTTCCTGGACTATGAAATGACCCTGACCATTAAGAACGATGACTCGGAATGGAGCCATGTCTTTACTGTGGGCCAACTGGAGCAGCTGGAGGAACTGGTGGTTCGGGATCAGTATACGGTTCTGGATATTGGCACCTGCGAGGGCATTGATATCTGGAAATTCATTCAGCTTATCGCGGGAGACGTGGAAGGTGTGGATGACCCGGTGGCGGTGACAGCCTATGCCTCCGACGGGTATAAGAACGATCTTCTCAGTGTGTTCTTCCGGGACGGTTTTGTCAACGGCGTGTCCGGAGATACCGGTGAGCCGAAGAGGCTGATCATCGCGTATGCCTTTAACGGGTGCCCGCTGGTGGACGATGAAAGCCATGAGGGCTATACCGGCATGGCCGGCAACAGCTGCGGCCCTCTGCGGGTGGTGGCTGAGACTAACCAGGGCGCTTCCGTCAAGTATTTCAATAAGCTGGTTGTGACCATCCCTGGTTCCGGCCCCATTGATCTTGCCGTGGACGAAAGCCTGTTTGCTGAGGAGAGCTGACCATGAAAAAATTTATCAGCCTGATTTTTTCTCTGACGATAATCCTGGGGATGGCTGGCTGCGGCACGACCGCACCGGCGAACGCCACACCGGCAGATAACCAGGTGGTAGACGGCGCCGGGCGTGTTCTGGAGATCCCGAAAGAGCCCGATAAAGCCACTATCGCCTCCGTTTACGCGGTAGCTGTTCCCTTTGTGGAAGCGCTTGGGCTGGGAGAACGGGTGCTGGCGGCAAACGTAAAGTCCAATTTCTGGAAAGAAGCGGATCCCGCCCTGGCTGCCGCGGGCACCGTAGGCCGGGGCACAGTGGATCTGGAAGCCCTGGCCGCCTGCGCTCCCAGTGTGCTGATCCACCGCTCCAACGACATGGAAACCGTCGAAGCGGTACAGCGGCTTGACATCCCGGTGCTGTGCATCACCGTGGAGGATATGGACGATATCACGGAAACGCTGACTATGCTGGGCCGCTACTTTGGTGCGGAGGAACGGGCCAAAGAGGTGATCCGGTGGATGGGCGAAAAGTTTCAGATGATCGATTCCATCGTGGCAGACATCCCGGATTCTGAGAGGAAAACAGTGCTTGTTCTGGGCGGTGAATCCGGGCGTATTGCTGCCGATGATATGCTGCAGGCCTGGATGGCGGATAAGGCCGGCGGAAACTATGTGGCGCTCAAGACAGCCAGCAATCGCAGTTGGGTCAATGTGGGGGTAGAGCGGGTATTCGCCTGGAATCCCCAGTTCATTTTTGCTACAAGCTCCACACCGTTGGACTATTCGATAGACGAACTGATGGAGGACAGCGCCTGGAGGGAGGTTCAGGCGGTAAGGGACGGTCATTTCTTCCAGATTCCAGCCAAGCTGGATTCCTGGGATATTCCCGGCGTCAGTTGCGTTCTGGGAACCATGTACATGCTTCACAAAATGTATCCTGAGCGCTTCACCGCGGTTCAGCTGGAGAGGGAAGTGGCGGAATATTATCAGTTTATGTTCGGAAGAACATTTGACGCCGGATATCTGGGATATGATCTGGACAAATAAGGAGTGCGTATGAAAAAAGCAAATCACAGGTGGTTGTCCCCGCTGGTGCTGGTAGCGATTTTGTCAGTGTGCATCGTTCTTGCGGCCTGTGTGGGCAAATATCCGGTCTCTCCCGGGGAAAGCCTGGAGATCCTGCTCAGCGCTCTGCTGGGCAGGGCCGGAAGCTCGGATCAGATGACCCGGAATGTGGTGCTGGGACTTCGGGTTCCCCGAATTCTTGCCAGTGTCATCGTGGGCGGCGCTCTTTCCATGTCCGGTGGAGCCTATCAGGGAATCTTTAAGAATCCTCTGGTCTCTCCGGATTTCCTGGGGGTATCCAGCGGAGCCTGTATCGGTGCGGCAGTAGCGATTCTCCTGTCCCTCTCCTCAGAAGGGATCTCCGTTTTTGCCTTTGTCTTTGGTGTGGCAGCGGTGCTGATCACTGCGGCTATTCCCGCGGTGATGGGAAACCGGTCCAATGTGATGCTGGTGCTTTCCGGCATCATTGTCGGCACGGCCTTGTCCTCCACGCTGGGGTTTATCAAATATATTGCCGACCCCAACACCCAACTGGCCTCCATTACCTACTGGACTATGGGCAGCTTCTCCTACATTACACTTGCGGATCTGTTTGCCGTGCTGCCTGTTATTCTCCTGCCCGCGGTTGTGCTGATACTGATGGCCTGGTGGATTGACGTTCTGTCCATGGGCGAGGATGAAGCCCGGGCTCTGGGCGCCAGAGTGGGACTGCTGCGCGGAATCACCATTATATGCGCCACGCTGCTGACGGCCGGCTCCGTATGCATTGCAGGCACCATCAGCTGGGTGGGGCTTATCGTCCCTCACTTCGGCAGAATGCTGGTTGGCTCCTCTAATCGGAAGCTGCTGCCTATGTGTGCGTTGCTGGGCGGATTGTTTATGCTGCTGGTGGATACGTTGACCCGTATCCTCGGTACAGCGGAAATGCCGGTGAGCATCCTGACTGGTGTACTGGGTGCACCCATCTTCTGCTGGCTGCTGTTCCGGCAAAGGAGGGAACTGTGATGCTGTATGAAATTCGGGATCTGCACTTTGCTTACCGGTCTAATGCGCCGGAGGTGCTGCGGGGCGTGAATCTTACCATCCGGAAAGGGGAGATTCTGACCGTGCTTGGCAGAAACGGCGCCGGAAAATCCACGCTGTTTTCCTGTATGCTGGGCATGAAAAAGCCCTGCCAGGGCAGTATTCACATTTTGGGCAGGGATATCCGCTCCATGACTGGGCGTGAGATTGCATCGGTGGCAGGCTTTGTTCCCCAGAGCCACAATCCCGCGTTCTCCTACACCGTAGAAGAGTTCGTGCTGATGGGCTGCGCGGCGGACATCGGTCTGTTTTCCGCTCCCGGAGAGCCGGAGCGGGAACGAACCCGACAGGTGCTGGAAAAAATGGAGATCACCCATCTGGCACAGCGGTCCTACACGGAGCTCAGCGGCGGTGAGCGGCAGCAGGCTATTATCGCCCGTGCCATCGTGGGCCGGCCCCAGATCATTCTCTTTGATGAGCCTACCGCACATCTGGATTTTGCCAATCAGGGAAAGGTGTTGCGCATCGTCAAAAAACTTTCCGGGGACGGTTACGCCGTGGCCATCACCACGCATGATCCCAATCATGCCCTGCTGCTGGGCGGGAATACCGCGATTCTGGATAAAGACGGTAAGATCATCTGGGGAGCGACGGAATCCATCGTGACCCAGGAAAATCTGGAAAAAGTATACGGCGCGGATATCTGTCTGCAGCCGTGGCCCCGGATGGGCCGGTCTGTTTGTGTATTTCCCAGTCTTTGATACGGTTATTTGCCGGAAAGCCTGAGAGGCTTTTATCAGATAAGCGTATCGGCTGTGAAAGAAACCGGTGTTTTCCAAAACGAATCACAAACACCTGAAATCCGTTTTGAAAAACTGCCGGAGTATACAACCATAAAGGAGGAAACAACATGAAAAAGCTTCTGACTATGCTGCCTGCACTGGCAATTGCCTTCAGTCTGGCAGCCTGTGGCACTGCCGCCCCCAAAACCACAGTCACCGCGGAAACCACCGCGGAAACTACTGCGGAAACCGCCGCAGAAACCACTTCGGAAACCATGCCCGCCCCCGTAGCGGAGGAAGTGAAGGGCGTTACCATCCCCGCCTTTGCGATCATGGTGAACGGCGTGAAGGTGGACAATGCCATGATGGCTGCTTATCCCACCTATTCTGTGGTCAGCAACAGCATCAACAGCTCCGGCACCGCTTCTACCACGACCTTCGTGGGCTTTGCCATGACGGACGTTCTGGAGGCTGCCGGTCTGAGCGAAAACTATATCTGGCTGGAAGCCTCCGCCGATGACGGCTATACGGTCACGGTAACCGGGGAGATGGTAACTGCCTCCACCACGTTGCTGGCGGTTACCCGTAACGGAGAGCAGTTTAAAACCGCGCCCTGGTTCGCCCCCTGCTCCAGCGGCACCACCGGCGATTACCTGAAAAACATGGTTTCCGTGCTGGTCAACACCACTGAAGCCAAACCCGAGGGAATCGACAACACGCTGAAGCAGGATGCGCCGGAAGCTGCCGGCGATGCCCCTGCGGACGCGCCGGAACTGGCGGATAAGACGGACAAGGTCACTTTCGCTGATTTCTGTTTCAAGGTCAACGGTCAGGATGTGACCAACGCCACCCTGGAGGGCCTGCGGATTTATAAGGTAACCGTCAACGTAACCAACAAGAAGGGCAATACCTCTGAGGTCACTTATACCGGATACAAGCTGGCAGATGTTCTGACTGCCTGCGGAGTTACCGATTATACCTCTGTCAAGGCGATTGCCAGCGACGGCCGCACGTCCGAGCTTACCGCGGAGCAGGCTGCCAGCGAGTACACCCTTCTTGCCATTGAGAAGGACAAAGAGGTTGGTGAGGACGGCACTGTCTGGGTCGCTCCATGCCTGGAGACTTCCGCCAGCGCTTACTGCAAGCTGGTTGTTGAGATCGTAACTGTCTGACTGATACCGAATGCCGGCGCGAAGGGGATTCTCCCTTTTGCACCGGCATTTGCGCATTCCACAGGAGGGATTTTGAATGAAAAGATCAAAAATTGTAGGTATTATTTCCGGGAAACGAATGCTTAAGAGTTTCGCGGTATTGAGCATGATACTTTGTCTTACCTGTACGCTGCTCTCCTGCACAACAGAGCCGGCAGTGAAGCCTTTGCCGGCGGCTCAGGCTGACAGCCAGAGCCAGTTCGGCGTGGATATGAATATCAATATGGAAACCATAGACCACTATCTGGGAAGGGAAGATGTGGCTTATCGGGATGTCAGGATGCTCTTTGACCCGGCGGACTATGGCGCCATCGGCGGGGAATCGGATCTGACCCGGACCATCACCGGCTTTCAGATTGTGCCTTATCCGTATCTGGCTACTCTGGCCCAGCTTCCGGTGGATGGCGCTTATGATGGTGCGTGCCTGTTCGATCTGACCTGGAACGAAAAAGGAGAGGTGGAATCTGCACGGCCCAGATATGCCGAGTCCATGATGATCATGGAAGAACTGTTCCCCAGGGATCGGGTGATTTTTCTGATGTGCGGCGGTGGCGGCTACGCACAGATGACAAAAGAGCTGCTGATCCATCTCGGCTGGGATGAAACAAAGCTGTATAACATCGGCGCTAACTGGACCTACCGCGGTGAAAATGCCCTGGAGCTGATCGTTTATCCTGAGGACGCAGACGGAGAGAAAATCTACGCCACATGGCGGGCGGATTATGCCAGCATTTTCTTTGACAAGCTGCATCCCATTGCGGATTCAGGGTTGACGCCATGAGACACGCAAAGTATGCCGCTTTTCTTCTGGCGCTGCTCCTGCTGACAGGCTGTGGACAGAAGGCTCCTGCTTCCGAACCGGAAAGCGCCTATCCATGCTTTGATTTCACCCACTATTCCTCGGGAGGAAACGCGGAAACCTATCCGGCGGTCATTCTTTTTGAACAAAGCGTATCCACCTTTACGTCATACCAGGTGGCCTTTGTGTCCTGCACCTGTCGGGATGCTCTGGTAAACTACTACTCCGTGTGTTATGTGGAGCTGCTGAACAATAAACCCACAGCGGAAGCTGCGGCCATCCGGAACATCAGTTTCGGCAATAATCAGGGGCTGTGGGGTGACAGCAATCCCAATTACTACAGACATGAGTATACCCCGGAATACATGGACGAGCATTTTGTCCAGCAGCTGGTTCGAATGACCAAGGCGGAATTTGACGCCTGGCAGGGCTACGGAACCTGGCCGGAGGCGGTGGATGTCGACGCGATCAGCGGAGCTACAGTTTCCACCAGTAACATCATCTCCATGCTCAAAGGCCTTTTTGAGTACCATACCCGGAAATATTACACTGAATAAAACAAGGGGACGCCGCGCAGTACGGTGCCCCCTCAGCCCATTCAACGGACAGTCTGTGTAGAGGCGGTTTGCTGAAGATTACGGACCGCCCCGAGTATTTCCAGATCCAACCTGTCACGGTTTTCTTTTGTGACGGTAAAAACCAGAACATCCTCCCGTTCCTGAATGCGATTTAAAAAGGCGCTGTCTGTCATCTGCAGCACGCCCAATACATGACACGATGAATCCAGACAGTTGAAAACGGCCTGCTGAAAGCGATGCGCGTTCTTCTCAAATCTGCCCAACTCATCCATGAGCAGAAAGCTGCCGGCGGTTGCCGCCTGCTCCAGGAGCGCCGTGCCGAAAAGGTCAAAGCTCTCCGTGATTCCCAGATGAATCTTGGGCTTTATATGTACGGAAATGGGAATGTCATTATGAAATTCCCCGGGCACAGGGCCCAGACTATGGAGCCGATAGCCGGCAAAATGCCCTTCCACTTTAAAAGGAAGGGTCTGAAAGCCCAGGGGCGCAATGCCCGCCTGCTCCATAACCGTTTTCCATAATGTGGACTTACCCACCTGTTTTTCTCCCGTCAGGAAAATATGCCGATAAATACCCATTGTCTATTCCCCCCTGAAAGGCGCCGGACAATGCCATTTTGCACTGGCGCGGCGTACCTGCCGCCCACATAGCCCGAATCGCCTGCCTGTCCACTTCCATAGAAATTGTGGTAAATCTGATTCCATTATAAGCCTCTGCCGCCGGAATGGCAAGACTTCTGAAGGATATCTTGCCACAGATGGTAACAGTTCAGCCATGCGGCGAGTCCGGTGGATTTTACGCCGCAGCTCCCGGACAGACAGCCCATGTGACACGGCTAACTTGAAAAAGTAAATTCCAGTGCAGAACTAAATTCCACCGCACGTTGGAGGGATGGAATTTAACTTTTTATTTTTGCAAAACCCAAAAAAAGAAAAAAACTACTTGACAAATGGTGAGCTTTCTATTAAACTTGAAAAGCACATCTGAGGAGAGGTATCGAAGTGGTCATAACGAGGCGGTCTTGAAAACCGTTTGTCCGCAAGGGCGCGTGGGTTCGAATCCCACCCTCTCCGCTGGACAGACAAGAGGTCTGCCGAAGTGCATGGGGTCAAAATACCTTTTGACCCCATGGCTATCCTATAGATTTACTGATGTTCAGGCATTGGTACTTTGCAGAAGTACCCAAGAGGCTGAAGGGACAC
>SFNH01000111.1 GCA_004554205.1 Clostridium sp. | reverse complement strand
GACATTGGAGATCCTGGCGAGGAATATCGCTTACAAGGTAAAGCGGACAAAACATTCGGTATCCTTAGAGCCGATGAATCCCTATGAGAGACGGATCATTCATTCCGCCCTTCAGAATGACAGATATGTGGTAACCAGAAGCGAGGGCGAAGAACCTTACCGCCATGTGGTGATCTCTCTTAAGAGGGAGAACTATGGGAGCGGTCGCAGAGAGCGTTATGGTTCGCGCAGAGACCGGGTAAATGGTTTTGAGAATGATGTGGAGCGGCAAGCGGGAAATTCCGTTGAGACCGCGGCTGATGATCAGGAGTAACGAAAAGTGATTTGAGGACGGGGGTGTCTGGTAGTGGCTTGACCACCGCCGGATGCCCCTTTGATTCATGGGAAATGAGTTTCAGCGTCGGAGGAAATGATGTTTAAAGGCGGAGACGGAGATACCATCGCGGCGATCGCGACGGCGTTGGGAAGCTCCGGGATCGGGATTGTGAGAGTCAGCGGGAATGAGGCATTATCCGTTGTCAATCAGATTTTTTACAGTAAAAAGCCGGGGTTTGATCTAAAAAGCGTGGAGTCACACACGATCCATTACGGGATGATCCGGGATGGAGAGGAGCTGATCGATGAGGCGCTTCTTCTCGTGATGCGGGGACCTCACAGCTATACCGCGGAGGACACGGTAGAGATCGACTGCCACGGCGGTGTGCTTGTGATGAAAAAAATACTGGAGACAGTAATCAGATATGGTGCGAGACCGGCACAGCCGGGAGAATTTACGAAGCGGGCATTTCTGAACGGGAGAATCGATCTTTCACAGGCGGAGGCCGTGATGGATGTGATCAATTCTAAAAATGAGTATGCCATGAGAAGCTCCGTAAACCAGCTTCGGGGTTCGGTTTCCCGCAGGATAAAGGCCTTGCGGGAGGATATTTTATATCAGGTTGCCTACATTGAGTCGGCGCTCGATGACCCGGAGCACATTTCGCTGGACGGGTACGGCGAATGCCTGCTTGAGAAGCTGGAACCGATGATCGGGGAGATCGGGAGGATGGTGCGCTCGGCGGACAACGGCAAGATCGTATCCGAGGGGATAAAGACCGTGATATTAGGGAAGCCGAACGCGGGGAAATCTTCCCTGATGAATGTGCTGGTGGGAGAGGAGCGCGCCATCGTGACGGACATCGCCGGGACGACGAGGGATACGCTTGAGGAGCAGATATGCCTCGGCGGGGTCACGCTGAACGTGATCGACACGGCAGGAATCCGGGAGACTTTAGATGTGGTGGAGCAGATCGGCGTTTCGCGGGCAAAGGCCGCGGCGGACGAGGCGGATCTGATCATTTATGTGGTGGACGGCTCGTGCGCGCTGGATGAGAATGACGCGGCGATCATGGAGCTGATCCGCGGGAGAAAGGCAATAATCCTGCTCAATAAGACGGATCTTCACACTGTGATTACGGAAAGGGAGCTGCGGGAGAGGACCGGTAAGACGGTGATCCCTGTTTCAGCAAAGGAGGAGACGGGGATTGACGAGCTTGAGAAAACGGTTGAAAATATGTTTTACGAGGGAAAGATTGATTTTAATGATGAGGTCTTAATCACCAATGTGCGCCATAAGGCGGTGCTTGAACACGCGCTTTCGAGCCTTGAGATGGTGAGACAGGGCGTCATTGATAAGATGCCGGAGGATTTTCTGACTATTGACCTGATGGATGCCTATGAACAGCTTGGAGCCATCATCGGGGAAGCGGTGGAGGATGATCTGGTAAACGAGATTTTTGCGAAGTTTTGTATGGGGAAATGAGAGATGTCATATTTAGAGGAAACGTATGATATTGTGGTGGTGGGAGCCGGACATGCCGGGTGCGAGGCGGCGCTGGCGTGCGCGAGGCTGGGACTTGCCACCATTGTATTTACAGTCAGCATAGACAGCATTGCGCTGATGCCGTGCAATCCCAATATCGGCGGAAGCTCGAAGGGACATCTTGTGCGGGAACTTGACGCGCTCGGCGGCGAGATGGGAAAAAATATCGACAAGACGTTTATCCAGTCGAAGATGCTCAATGTGTCGAAGGGGCCGGCGGTTCATTCGCTGCGGGCGCAGGCGGACAAGCAGGATTACAGCAGGCAGATGCGAAAGACGTTAGAAAATACGGAAAACCTTACGATACGCCAGGCGGAGGTGTCGGAGATCATTGTTGAGGAACACCGCGTTACCGGGGTGAAAACGGTATCCGGCGCGGTGTATCGCGCAAAGGCGGTGGTGCTGGCGACGGGAACTTACCTTAACGCGTGCTGCATTTACGGCGATGTGAGGAATGCCACCGGGCCGAACGGACTCCAGGCGGCGAATCACCTGACGGATTCCCTCATCGCCAATGGGATCGAGATGTTCCGCTTTAAGACAGGAACGCCGGCGCGGGTGGATAAGCGAAGCATTGATTTTTCAAAGATGGAGGAACAGCTCGGCGATGAGAGAGTTGTGCCGTTTTCTTTTTCCACAGACCCGGAGACGGTGCAGAAGGAGCAGGTATCGTGCTGGCTGACCTACACGAACGCGGAAACGCATCAGATCATCCGCGATAATCTGGATCGCTCACCGCTGTTTTCGGGGGCTATCGAGGGAACGGGGCCGCGGTATTGTCCGTCGATTGAGGACAAAGTGGTGAAATTCGCGGATAAGGATCGCCATCAGGTGTTCATCGAGCCGGAGGGCCTGTATACAAACGAGATGTATCTCGGGGGAATGTCAAGCTCGCTCCCGGAGGATGTGCAGTACGCGATGTACCGGACAGTTCCGGGCTTAGAGCAGGTAAAGATCGTGCGCAACGCGTATGCGATCGAGTATGACTGCATCAATTCCAGACAGCTAAAGCCGTCGTTAGAGTTTAAGGCGATCCGCGGACTTTTCAGCGGAGGTCAGTTTAACGGAAGCTCGGGGTATGAGGAGGCGGCGGTGCAGGGCTTTATGGCGGGAGTGAATGCTGCCATGCAGGCGCTTGGCAGGGAACCGTTTGTGCTGGATCGTTCACAGGCGTACATCGGCGTGCTGATCGATGATCTTGTGACAAAGGAGAATCACGAGCCGTACCGCATGATGACCTCGCGGGCGGAGTACCGTCTGCTGCTGCGGCAGGACAACGCGGATCTCAGGCTTCGCGGAATCGGCCATGAGATCGGGCTGGTGGATGATGAGACCTACGGGAAGACGCTACAAAAGCAGCGCGATATCGAGGCGGAGATCCTGCGTCTTGAAAGGACGAATGTGGGAGCAAATCCGAAAGTTCAGGAATTTCTGGAAAAACATGGAAGTACGCCGCTTAAGACGGGCGCAACGCTTGCGGAGCTTGTGCGGCGGCCGGAGCTTGATTATTTTACGGTGAGTGAAATAGATGAGGAGCGTCCGGAATTGCCGCGGGACACGGCGGAACAGGTTGACATAAATATAAAATATGAGGGGTATCTGCGGCGCCAGAAACAGCAGGTGGCGCAGTTTAAGAAGCTTGAGGGGAAGAAGCTGGATCCTGATTTTGATTACAGCGCGGTGAAGAGCCTGCGTTTGGAGGCGGTGCAGAAATTGAATCTGTATAAGCCGGCGTCCATCGGCCAGGCATCGCGCATTTCCGGCGTATCTCCGGCAGATATTTCGGTGTTATTGGTGTATCTGGAGCAGATGAGACACAGGGTACAGTAACAGTTTAGTCACGCGCAAAAAGAGGCGTGTTATACACAAAGGAGGGTTTATGGAGCGGTTTTTTGTGGATAAAATGAAAAATGGCTGCGAGGAATTGGGGATAACCTTGTCAGAGCGGCAGATGGAGCAGTTTTATCACTATTATGAGCTTTTGACCGAGTGGAATTCTGTGATGAACCTGACAGCGATCACTGAGCTTAACGATGTGATTTCCAAGCATTTTATTGACAGCTTATCGCTGGCGCGCGTTATTAAAAATTTAACGAATTCAGACGCTTCTCTGATTGATGTCGGAACGGGGGCCGGATTTCCGGGAATTCCGCTTAAAATTGCCTTTCCGGGGCTGCGGGTGACGCTCCTTGATTCCCTGAATAAACGGATCAAGTTTTTGGATGAGGTGATCGCTCAGTTGGGGCTTTCCTGCGTGACGACGATTCACGGACGCGCGGAGGATTTCGGACGCGACGCAGAGTACCGGGAGCGCTTTGACTTCTGTGTGTCCCGGGCGGTGGCGAATGTGGCGACACTTTCTGAATACTGTCTGCCTTTTGTGAAGGTGGGGGGAAGATTTGTCTCCTATAAATCAGGCAAAATTGATGAGGAGTTGGAGAGCGGGAAAAGAGCGATCGGAGCGCTTGGCGGGAGAGTCTCGGATGTGGCAAGATTTGAACTTTCCCAGGCGGAGGCGGAGCGTGCGCTGGTGGTGATCGAAAAGATCGTAAAGACCGCAAAAAAATACCCGAGAAAAGCGGGCGTGCCAGCGAGGGAGCCGATCGGGTGAAGTGTTTGTTTTTGTTCGGTCGCGACCAGGGCGAAAAGTCCGCATGGCTGAACTGTTACACTTGAGGTTTCACGTGAAACATTATCCGAGATATGTTTTTATCAATTCACACAGCGCTTTCGGCGATTCTAACTGCGGAAGCGCTTTTGTCTTGGGGATTAAAGCAGTCTCAATCGCGGGATTATATGTTTTATATTCTTCGAGCCGTTCCTGTATATTCTCAATTCCACTTCCGCCAATCAGATACATACTATTGTTGATTTTCCTTAGCGCATTTATGATGTTGCATTTTGTGTAGTTACATTTCACGCTTGCGTAAACGGATTTTGGAGATCCACCAAGGTGTGCGGCTTCATAGCAGGAGTCGATGCAGCCTGAGCTGACGGCATATGGATTATAAAATCCGTTGTGGAGCAGGTATTCTGTGATCGCCTGGCGGCTGCTCGCAATATGGTAGATCAGAGTGCCGACAATGGGAAACTCTACAATGAATTTATACATTTTTGCTGTTTTGCCGGGAAGCTGGCTGATATCCAGCAAGCTAAGGGGATTGATCAGCATGATCTGGTCAAACAATTCGGGGTTGGTCAAGCACGCCATCACAGGAATTGAAGCGGCTTCGCCGGAAGCTATCACACTGGTGCGATGCCCGATTTCTGATTTGATAAAATCAGAAATCAACTGCGTATAGAGATAGTTGGTATAAGTCATATTGGCTTTTTCCGAGCGCCCGCAGCCGAGAAGATCAATGGAGTAGATAGTATATTGCTCCTTTAAAAGAGGAATAATACGACTCCATTCATACCCGCTGGAGGCGGCGTTTAAATCGTGAATCAGAAGCAAAGGTTTCCCTGATCCGGTTTTCGTATAATGAATATTGCCGAGGCGCCATTTGTAACAGATTCCTTCCTGATCTGAAGGCAGGTTCTTTGAAGTTGCCTTTATTTTGATAAACTGATTGATGGAAGCGGTGGCAGTTGCAGCGCCGGCAGTTAAAATGAGCAGGGTCAAAAGCTTGTTTTTTGTCTTCATAAATATCTCCTTTGATTCGGTAAAGGTAATGAATTTGATTGCTCCGGGACATTTATAGTATAGTACAAGTTTGCCTCCAGCACAATAAAAAGATAATAGTTCTTACGCCGCAATAGTTCAGCGTAGGACTTTGCACTTGCTGCCAAAGTTACCACCTTTGTTCGGTCGCGGGCGAGGTTTTCGCTTTTGTTCGGTCGCCGGCCACAGTTTTCTCTTTGGTTCGGTCGACGGATGTAAAACTTTTGCTCGGGCACCTCGCAAAAGTGTTCACCGTCTTCCCTCGCAGCAGGGTTTACACCGGTCTCCCTCACGGTAAAGTTTACATAACGCGCCCTCACGGCTGGGCAGTGCCAGCCGCTTAAGCCCGGGAAGACAGACCCGGTGACGATAGCGAGGCTTCCGTAGCGCCTGCGGCGAAGGGCTGGATTCTTTTCTGCCATAACACGTTCTTACGGACTTTGCAGCAAGTGCAAAGTCCTACTTTAAACTGTTATCATCAAAGCGCGCTGTCCGAGCGAAGCGAGTTTGCGCGACTGGCGACTAATCGGCGCGCGGGCGTGGAGTATATACTCACCGTGAGGGAGACCGGTGAATGCTTTTTTGAACTTGTGAAAAAAAGCATTACATCCGGCGACCGAACAAAAGAGGATACCCCAGCGCGCGGACCGAGCAGGAAACGCAGCGTGTCACATGGGACTGTCTTGCCGGGGCGGCGGCGTAAAATCCGCCGGAAACGCCGCGTAGCTGAACTGTTACTTTAAAAAAGCATTACCTTCGGTGACCGAACAAAAGAGAACACATTTGGTGTAACTAAGGGAATTTAACAGTATCCAGGCAATATGCTATCCGTGAAAAGTAACAATGTTTCACGTGAAACATCACAAAAATTCAATAAAATTATTTTGTTAAATTCCATAGGAAAATGAAAAGATTTATGCTATACTGATTAGTAAAAGAATAGGTATGTCTGCTGACGCAGAGATAAAGTATACAACAAAAGGGAAGAATATGGGAAGAGTAATAGCGATTGCAAATCAAAAGGGAGGAGTGGGGAAGACAACCACGGCAATCAATCTGTCTTCGTGTCTTGCGGAGGCGGGACAGAGGGTGTTAGTAGTGGACTTCGACCCACAGGGGAATGCCACGAGCGGTCTCGGGTTTGAAAAAGGATACATGGACAAAACTGTCTATGAGCTTCTGATGAAAGAGTGCCGCATGGAGGATTGTATTCTGCGAGAGGTGCAGAAAAATCTCGATATACTCCCGTCAGATGTAAATCTGTCCGGAGCCGAGATTGAGCTGTTAGATGAGCCGGGGAAGGAAGTACTGTTAAAAAAGGAATTGGAGAATGTGGGGGACGATTATGATTTTATTATTATTGACTGCCCTCCGTCCTTGAACCTGTTGACAGTCAACGCGCTGACGGCCGCCGATACCGTGTTGGTGCCGATTCAGTGTGAATATTATGCGATGGAGGGGCTTGGGCAGATCTTACAGACCATTGAACTGGTGAAGAAAAAACTGAATCCGAAGCTGGAGTTGGAAGGGGTAGTATTTACCATGTATGATGCCAGAACGAATCTTTCGCTGGAAGTGGTGGAGAATGTGAAGGTGCATTTGGGTAAAAATGTCTATAAGACCATTATTCCGAGGAATATCCGGCTGGCGGAGGCGCCAAGCCATGGTATGCCGATCAATATTTATGACACCCGCTCAACCGGGGCGGAGAGTTACCGTATGCTGGCGGCGGAAGTGATAAGCAGAGGAGAAGTATGATGACAGGGAAAAAAAGAGGATTGGGAAAGGGCCTGGGCGCTATTTTCGGGGACGATATTGTAGAAGAAGTTGTTGAAAAAAAAGAAACGGGAAGCTCAGGAAAGAAGGGAGACACTTCCGCGGAACCGGAAGCACAGAAAGAGATCACAGTAAAGCTTTCCAAGATTGAGCCAAACAGGGAACAGCCGAGGAAGACCTTTAACGAAGAGCAGCTTGCCGAGCTGGCGGATTCCATCAAAAGGTTTGGAGTCCTGCAGCCGCTCCTTGTGCAGAAGAAAAAGGACATCTATGAGATCATTGCCGGTGAGCGCCGTTGGCGCGCCGCAAAGTTGGCGGGCTTAAAGGAAGTGCCGGTTGTGATCCGCGAGTACAGCCCGCAGCAGGCGATGGAGATTGCGCTGATTGAGAATGTGCAGCGCGAGAATCTAAACCCCATTGAGGAAGCGCTGGCATATCAGAAGCTGATGCAGGAGTTTCAGCTAAAGCAGGAGGAAATTGCGGAGCGGGTATCAAAAAACCGCACAACGATCACCAACAGTATGCGCCTTTTGAACCTGACTAAAGAGGTGCAGCAGATGTTGGTGGATGGACGGATCACAAGCGGCCACGCAAGGGCGCTGCTCGCGGTGGAGGATCCGGCGGCACAGCTTGAGCTTGCGAGAAAAATCGAGCAGGAACGCTTAAGCGTCCGTGAGACGGAGAAGGCGGTAAAGCTCCTCGGGAGAGAGAAGAAGGAGAAGAAAAAGGCGGCGGAGGACGAGGCGCTGGAACTGGCGTTTAAAGATCTCGAAGAACGGATGAAATCCGTTATGGGAACCAAGGTCAATATCAATCGCAAGGACAGGAGCAAGGGTAAGATCGAGATTGAATATTATTCGGAAGCTGAGCTTGAGCGGATTGTGCAGTTGATCGAATCAATTGGTTAGGGAAAAAAGACGGGAGAGAGCGGGATGGAAGGAAGTGTCATGGATAATCTTGGATTTGACCCAATTTATATCGTGATCGCGTTGGCGGTGATCACGCTGATTTTGTTGGTTGCGGTGATCGCTTGCATTATACAGTTGAAAAAGCTCTATCGGCGCTATGATATTTTCATGCGCGGAAAAGACGCGGAGACCCTGGAGGATATGATCATCGACCAGTTAGCCGAGATTACGGAGCTGAAATCTCAGGATCGGGCAAATAAAGATGCTATACGTCTTGTGAATAAAACCAGCCGTGGCTCATTCCAGAAGATGGGAGTTGTCAAGTATAATGCATTTAAGGGAATGGGCGGAAACTTGAGCTTTGCGCTTGCGCTGCTCGATTATACTAATACCGGGTTTGTCCTGAATTCGGTACACAGCAGAGAAGGATGCTACCTGTATTTGAAGGAAGTGGATCGGGGCGAGACGGAAGTGCTTCTCGGCAGTGAGGAGAAAGAGGCGTTAGAACGGGCGCTCGGATACAGAGAAAAGCCGTAACTGCTCAGTAGGTCTTGCGCATTTACTGCGCTGACCGTAAGAAAACGTGGCGGA
>SFNH01000110.1 GCA_004554205.1 Clostridium sp. | reverse complement strand
AAGCTTCGGGAATAAATTCGCATTTCCCATAACCATCATGACCGCCATAGTCTCGCCCATCGCGCGGCCGATCGCCAGAATCACGGAAAGCAGGATATTCCTCCGGGACGCCGGCAGTATCATCGTCGCCGCCACATACCACCTGTCAATCCCGAGAGTCCCCGCCGCGGCCTCGTATTTTCCCTTTTCCTTAAGCATTGTCTCGCTGCATGATGAGATCAGGAACGGGAGAAGCATAATCGCCAGAAGGATTCCCGCGGCCAGAACGCAGGAGCCCGTGTGCACTCCTGCCTTCATAAACAGCTTCACCAGAACCTGTAAGCCGATAAATCCATAGACAACGGACGGGATTCCGGCCAGAAGATCCACAAACGGATACAGAAACGACCGCATCCGCTCTGTGGCCACGAGAGAGAGGAACATTGCCGCCCCAAGCCCAATCCCCAAAGCCAGAATCAGGGCCGTAAAAGAAACATAAACCGTCGCCGCAATGAAATTGGCGATTCCAAAAGAGGTACTGCCTGTGTAATCAACGGGCATCCAGCGGGTTCCGAAAAGGAATTCGGGGACGCTCACCTCGGAAAATAGCGGCAGAGCTTCCTTTACGATAAAATAGATCACGAACCCAAGCGCCAGGACGGAAAATGCCGTCAGCACATAAATGATCACCGAAAAGAAGGAGTTGATCTGCTTTCTCATAATATTTCCCCACGAATCACAAAGGGGCAGTTGTGTACCTGCCCCTGTTTTTTGGCCGCGCATACTGTCCGCGGCATGGCGTTTTTACTCTCCGATCAGTTTGCCGGTGTAAATGCGGGTATGTAGCCATTCGCTTCTGTCACATCATAGCCTACCTGGGAGAAAATGTAATCGATAAACGCCTGCTCCGATCCGGTCAGCTTGTCTCCCGTCACAAACATAACCGGGCGCTGAATCTTGTAAGTTCCGCTTATGATATTCTCGACCGTCGCTTCGACGCCGTCGACCTTCATTGCCTTTAAGACCTCGCCGCCGGCATTTGCCTTATTGAATGCACCATAACCGGCATAACCGATGCCCCACTTATCATTGGCGATGTTGGTCGCAAGCTCCGTCATGGAGGCGGACTGAGTCGCGTGAGGTGTCACCTCGCTGTCGCCCATGACCGCTTTCTGGAACACCTCGTATGCACCGCCGGAAAGATCGCGAATGTAAACATTGATCTGCTCTGCCGGGAGAGAGGCATCTACCTGATCCCAGGTTGTGATCTCGCCCGCAAAGATCTGGCGGACCATATCTGTTGTCATGTCATCCATCACCCCACAGACCGGGTTTTCAGTGTTGACGGAAACGGTAAGGGCATCGCGTGCCACAAGAAAGGACTGGTAATCAGCGCCTAGCTTTTCGACCTCGGTGTCCTTGATGTCACGCGCCAGCATACCAAAATCTGCTGTCTTGTCAATCGCGGCGCTCACACCCACCCCGGAGCCGCCCGGTGCAACGTAAATAGAAATGTTCTCCTTCGGAAATGCCGGATCCACCTGATCCCACGTTACATACTTCTCCGTAAAGGAAGATGCCAGGGAGGACATGATCGGGTAGAGGGAAGTCGAACCGCAGAACAGGATGGATGACTGGAACTTATCCTCTTTTACTTCCGCTTCTGTTTCCGCGACTGTAGTCTCCTGCGCCACATCCGTCACCTGCGCCACAGTCGTCTCAGGTGCTTTCGTGGCAGCTGTGCCGCCGCAGCCCGTCAACATCCCAAGGGACATAACCACTGCCAAAACTTTTGTAAGATTCTTTTTCATTTTCTCTCCTCCATTGAATGTATCGGTCTCTCAAAATATCGTTGAGATTCCCTACTGAAATATTTTAGAGTATAATTCATCGGAGCAAAAAAATCCAATATAAATTTCTGATACAAAATCATCAGTTATTTGTAAAATCTATCTGTCTCGAGTGATGACATCAGAATAAAATCATGCTACAATATCTACAAATTTCATTCTCAGGCAGGAGGAAATCCCAATGAAAATCACAATCCCCGGCTACAGGGATCTGGAGCTTGACTACCTCGTCCTCGACTATAACGGCACCATCGCTCTGGACGGAAGCATTTCCGAGGAGGTGAAGGAGGCGCTTCGGCGGCTCTCCGGGTTTTTCTCTGTTTACGTTCTGACAGCAGACACCCACGGTACCGCAAAGGCCATGTGCGACGGACTCCCGCTGACGATCAAAACCTTCCCATGTGGTTCCGCCATGGAGTCGAAGCTCTCCATCGTCCGCTCCCTCGGCGCCGATCACTGCGTCTCCATCGGGAATGGACGCAACGACTGCCTGATGTGCAAAGAAAGCGCTCTTTCCATCGCTGTAATGGCAGAAGAAGGCGCCTGTTCCGCTCTGATCACTTCCGCGGATATCTGCACCGGAAGCATTCTGGATGCCCTGTCCCTGCTGGAAAAACCCAAACGCCTGATTGCCACGCTCCGGGGATGATCGAAAGCACGCGCCGTCTGAAAAGCCCCTCACAATTTTCTTGTTTTCCTGTCGAAATCTGCTATAATGAAAATAGATAACTGTTCAGTAGGTCTGCGCATTTACTGCGCTGACCGTAAGAAAACGCGGCGGAAACAGGCAAAAATCCCATTGCCGAAGGCAATTTTCATGGATTTTTGCCCGTAACTGTGAGGGTACTGAACAGTTACGAAAATAGAATATTTACGAGAGGTGTCCCCATGAATATGAACATGAACCCGAACAGCGAGCTCGTACAATCCGTTGTCAACGTTCCAAATCTTGTGCAGGTGCCGGACGCCCTGATCAGCCAGGCGAAAGAATTTCAGGCGATGATGATGATGTATACCTGTGCGATCCGCGAGGTGAAAACCAAGCTGGAGGTACTCAACGACGAACTCTCCGTGAGGAACCAGAGAAATCCCATTGAGATGATCAAATCCCGGGTGAAAAAGCCGTTGAGCATCGTGGAGAAGCTGACCCGGCAGGGATTCCCCGTCTCGCTGGAATCCGTGATGGAGCATTTAAACGACGTGGCAGGCATCCGCGTGATCTGCTCCTTCGTGGACGACATTTACGCTGTCGCCAATATGCTGATAAGCCAGGACGACGTCACCGTAATCGCCGTCAAGGATTACATCAAAAACCCAAAACCGAACGGCTACCGCAGCTATCACCTGATCGTGGAAATACCGGTATTCTTCTCCGACGAGAAGCGGAATATGCGCGTGGAGGTGCAGATCCGCACCATCGCGATGGATTTCTGGGCAAGCCTGGATCACCAGCTCAAATACAAGAAGGATTTAGGTGTCGATGCCGATGAGATCAGCGAAGAGCTGCGCCAGTGCGCGGAGGTCATCGCCGAAACCGACCAGCGCATGCTCAAAATTCGCAAAAACATCGAGGCACAGGGCGGAACAATCAAAAAGTAGCCCCTTTAAGGACACGGAACGCGCCCGTTCTCTCCATTGTCTTTCCGACCGTGTAAAAAAGCAGGGAGTTCACCGGGCATGAGATCAGGTTCTTCACGATCCGCATGGGAAGCAGCGCCATAAACGCCTTCCCGTACAGCATACTCAGCCACAGTGTCCCGAGCAGTACGTTGCAGATGATGGCAACCGTGAACTCCGCCGCGAAAACCCGCCACAACGTGATGGGTCTTTTATAAAAGAAACAGCCGTACAGCACCCCCGCCACCATCGCCCCAAAGGTAAAGCCGGGGAAAAACGCCCCGGTCGGCTTAATAAAATATTTCAGGACGTCCAGCGCGCCTCCGAAAATCCCGCCTGCCACCGGCCCGAACAGAAAGTACACGAACTGGTTGACGACACTGGCAAATCCGATCTTGATGTAGTCACCGACCGCGACCGTAAAATACCCGAGCACCACAGAAATCGCGGCAAACATCGCCATCACTGTGACCGTCCGCACTTTTTTAAGCTCACGGTAGGAATCGGTAAACAAAGCTGCAAATTTCTTCATAAAAATACCTCCCTTGCAGACCTCTCGTACTACAAAGGAGATATGTGCTCTATCCTCTTTGCAGCGGGATGCGGCCTGTGCATCGCAAGAAACTCCCTCATTTCTTTTCGTCCGGCTGACAACTCCCCGTCCAGCCGACACTTGACGCGCACAAACCTACTCTGCTTCTCTTTTTTATCTGTTTACCGAATAAGTATAACATACTTTCCCTGATTGTAAAGAACAGTTGTGAAATTATTTTGATCTGCCGCATGGCTGAACTGTTACCAATATGTCAACCTTTTTCAATTCTATGGTTGACAAATATTTCATCGCGTGTTATTCTCTCCCTATCGACTCACAAGCTTCACAAATATAAATGTAAGAGGAACAGCCATTATGAATTCCACATTTACAGACTCGAAAGTCCGCGCCTTAAGCGCCTGCCGCTTCACCACACGCGAGCTCGTCGCGGGCGGGATGTTCGCCGCCGTGCTGGCCGTCATCTCCCAGATTTCTCTCCCCATGCCGACCGGCGTCCCGATCACCATTCAGATGTTCGGCGTCGCCTTGACCGGCGTGGTACTGGGTTCCCGGCTCGGCCTTCTCGCCACGATTACTTATGTGCTGATCGGCGCAGTCGGACTTCCCGTTTTTTCAAATTTCCACGGCGGACTCGCATGGCTTGCCGGACTTACCGGCGGCTATATCTGGTCATGGCCGATCATGGCCGCGCTCTGCGGCATCCGACCCGCAGTTAAGAAGCGCAGGCTCCGCTTTGCGCTAACCGTCATACTTTCCCTGACCGGTCTTCTGATTTCCGAGACAATCGGCGGGCTTCAGTGGGCGGCGCTGGCGGGCGACAAATCCGTGCAGGCGGTATTCTCCTACGCGATCGTCGCATTTATCCCGAAGGACATCCTTCTCACAATCCTCGCTGTATGTGTCGGGATCCCCATGCGCAAAATGCTGAGGATCTGAATACATACCCGTCAATGCAGCCGGATAAATTTGGGAATTGCGATTCCCCGGAGGCTCTAGGGCGCTTCCTGATCTCCTCCGTGCAGATCATAATAAAAGATGTATTGCTGCATCACTCCCCGGCAGCCGCTGTAGCGCCGCATGGGAAAGCCCTTCGGGTAGCGGCGCTCAAGCGCCTGACGAATGTGGGTGTCCACGGGAAATGCGTCTAAATGGTGCAGCCCGAACAGGCAGACGCAATCCGCCACTTTCCCGCCGATTCCCGGAAGCGTTAAAAGCTCCTCCCGCGCTCCCTGATAGCGCATGGTCTTCAATCGCTCCAGCCGCTCCGGCTCCGCCGCGATCATCCCGGCTGTCCCGGCAAGATAGCGGCTCCGGTAGCCCAGTCCACAGGCCCGCAGCTCCTCCTCAGTTGACGCCGCGAGCGCCTCCGGCGTCGGGAAATCAAAAAAGCCGTCCCGCTCTGTTCCATACTCGCGGCAGATAGTCTCGATACATTTCCGAATCCGCTTGATATTGTTCTGCTGTGAGATGATGAATGTGATGATCATTTCCCACAGATCCTGATTCAGTATGCGGATGCCGCTGCCAAACTGCGCCGCGGCCGTCAGATATCTGTCCCGGACGCCGATCTTTTCTATAAATGCGCCGTAGTCCGTCTCCAGATCAAAGTAATGCTTCCAGATTTCCTCGTACTCCCGCTCCGTACAGAAAAATTCCACTTCCTCTCCGCTCTGTCTAAGCTCCAGCCTTTTTCCGTGGGCGATCACCTGATAGCGGTTCTCCGGCAGCCTGCTCATGCGGAAGCATTGCCCCGAATCATAAATCTGCTCCAGCGAAAAATTAGAATTTTTTATTGAAAACGGTTTCTCAGACGAATGTTGCATAAATACTCCTTTGTCTTAACAATTCTTATGATCCCGCCTCCGGAAGAACTCTACTTCATGCAATCACGCTTTCTACCAGTCCTCATCATCTTCCATTGCGTCATCTACACCATCTGCATAATCGCGATCCGTTTTGTATCTGTCCCAGTCGTAGTCGCCATTTTCGTAGATATCCTCGTAACCGTCATCATACGAATCATGTGAGCGACGGGAGGAGGATTTTGATGAGCTGTTCTTCTTAGAGGACGAACTCGTACTGCCCGAGGACGTGCTCTTGATTCCTGAACTGCTCTTACTTCCCGAGGATGTACTTTTACTTCCTGAACTGCTCTTACTTCCCGAGGAT
>SFNH01000109.1 GCA_004554205.1 Clostridium sp. | reverse complement strand
AATGAACCTATGTTAAATCGAAGGAGGCTTACAGCTTTAGCACTGGCGCTTGTGATGGCGCTGTCGGGGAGCGTTACGGCATGGGCGCCCGAGCTGCGGGGAGAGAGCGTCATAGATGTTTTTAAATATACGGAAGCTGAAAATCTGCAAAGAGAATTGGAGTATATGAACACCGCCTGCAACGAGGTGACAGGGCCGAGATCAAATCCAGGGGATACAGCAGGATCAAACGTGGCTTATGATTCGATAATGGGAACCGGATATATCTACAGCGATCAGCACCCAGAGGTGACGGACGCGGAATATTTGCTGAGAGAGTACTACTGTTATCCAGGAGAGCCGGATACATCGTATAACAGTCAGGGAGTGTTGAAAGTTCCTTACAACAATCACATGGACGAAGCGCTACCGCTTTTACAGGAGTTCGTACACAGTTTTGACTGGATTCATTCAGATGAAAGAACCAGATATCAGAAAGTGTATCAGAGGATTGGGTTGCCATATGTAGGCGAAAAAGATCCATTATCTTCATCCGAGCGAAACGAGCGATTTTTGGCGTTGAGACAGAATCGTGGGATGTGTTCGGAAATCTCAAATGAATTTGCCGCTCTTTGCGAGATTGTCGGTCTTGAATGTGATACATACCTCCCATCTTACGCACATCAGGCAAACTTGGTAAGGATTGGCGAACAGTGGTACGCTGTAGACCCAACTCAGAAGCTGATGTCTGTATGCAAAGCCGTTGACTACGATGCCGAGTATAACCGGGCGCAGAGGGAATGGGATGCTTCGGAGGCCGGACAGAAGGCGGCGCGTGAAAATGAATGGGCCAGACAAGCAGAGCGAGGGGAAATCACCTGGACAGATTACTGGCGCTTAATGAATCCTGGGAAAACCGATGCTGAAATCGAGCAGAGGCTTGGAATGACATTGGCGGAGTACGAAGCGCTTTGTAAAAACTAAATAAATTGGACAGCAAAAACCGTAAACGGGCTATCAGACTAAATGTTTGATAGCCCATTTTTTATGTCATAAGGAGGATTTTATGAAAAGAATAAGTATTACACGAGGGAAACGTGTTTTGGCAGCGTGGCTGGCAGTGGTGATGGCATTTACAACGCTTGCGCCGGTGGGGCCCTACACGGCAAAGGCCGCGGGGCAATTCTACGGATACTGCGTGGACGGCGCTGCTTACGGCTCTCCAAGACCTTGTAAGAATGACAGCGACCAGTACGGTCTCGTGGCGCCATCTGCGATGTTTACCGCCGAGGAGAAAGCGATTGTGTTCTGGGCGACACTCTCGATGCTGGCAAGCAGGAATGCTTCTAAGGAGATTTCTACGGCGATAGAAAACATTAAAAATCAGGCACCAGAAGAGTTTAAAAGTATATATAGACCCGTCACAGAAGCAGAGTTAAAGGGTGTCCTGCATTCTGCCGCTATAAGGGCAAAGTACAGATGGCTGAACGTTGTTCTTGCCAATCAGGAGCAGTACTTACAGATGCCAGGGCTTATGGGCGGCTCTGGCGGAGCTACTGTGGGCGGCGGCATGATCCCGACAGTTTTGCAGAACCATACAAAAAAGGAAACTGCCCTTGAGATTGCTGCTGTTGACGGACAGAAAAACAGCTTTACGATCTCCTTTGACCCGAGCGGAGCAGATGCGGACTTTATCGCAAAAGTACCTCTTAAGTTTTCCTTGACCGGAGATCCCGACAGTTTTGTCCCGGAACCGATGGGCGGATGGACATACCAGAAAACGGCTACGAGCATCACTTTTTCCAACCCGAACCCGGAACCGCCAAAGCTGCTCGTAATATTTGACCCTACGGGTACACCGTATGAGTCAGGGGAGACATTTGCATCTCCAGAAGAAGTTTATGAGACCTGTCTGAAAGCATATACCTGTACTGCTTGCAGCGGAACTCATAAGACAACACATTTTAAAGGAGCCGTGGCGTTAGAACGACACCAGCGGCTGGTTAATATTGAAATTAAACCCAACCCCAAGATTTTTTACGCAGCCCTCGCCGGAGACCCGGTCATCACGGATGACGGCGGGATTAAGTTTGTAGTCTACCACCACGAGGAGGACTTTACCTCCACCTACAACGTGCAGCTCTATAAATACGACCATGAGACCGGGAAACCGCTTGAGGGTGCGACCTTCAACCTGTACGAGCGGTTTGATGATAAGAATAAGATCAATAAGAGCCGCGACGGCGCGGCGGAGATCTACGAGGGCGGTGAGCCGTATAAGAGTTATCACACCGATGATCCCGTGACATGGAACGATTTTCGCCTTGTGACTACCGCCACTACGGATAAGAACGGCCACGCGAAAAAGTCCATCAATCACGGCTACCACTATGACAAGACCTTCTGCGACGGACACCCGGCCCCGGACTTTGTAGACGTGCCGGAGGAAGAGGAGGATGAGGAGACGGGAGAGGTTATCAATGAGGGCGAGATCGAGGAAGCACAGGAGAAGAACAGGCAGCTTGCACAGAGATGGCTGGACTGCTATGCAGCGTGTGAGGATCAGGCGCGCGGGGAGTTCTCCGGCGTACATTTCCACTGGCTGATGGACTCTGTGGATAAGGGCGAGATCGAGAGCGTGGGAAACAGCGGCGGGAGCCCGGGCGAAACGCCGGAAGCCGGTACGACCGAATCCGCCGATGGGGACGCCGCGTTTGATAAGTCCGGGTGCAAGGCAGACGCGCAGGAGACGTATGATAAGTTTGTGTCTCTTAAGTACAGCTATACCTTCAGGGAGGAGAAGGCGAGGGAAGGCTACACGCTTCATGGGAATCATGCGGACGATCTCCCGATCGAGGTCATCACGACAGACGCCTCCGAGAACGGGGCAAACGCGCGCTTTGCCGGGGAGTACAGCGACGCGATCACGGTGCGCTCCGTCACATCATCAGCGGAAGATGAGGACAGGACGAGGGCGGCGCAGACGTACCGCTTAAGCCCCGCGCCAAATACCGAGACCGCCTATCTTGAGAAAGAGCCGGAGAGCGTAAAGCAGAAGGTCTTGAGTTTCTCACCGGCAGATGCCGCAGACACCGCCGCGACCGAGACCGATGAGGTGGAACTTTTTAATGACCTTGAGGGTGAAAGAACGGCGACACCGGCGGATGCGGACGTATCGGGAGACGGAAACACAGCCACGCCGGGCAACGCAGAGCAAACAGCTACCCCGAGTGATGCGGAGGAGACAGCCACGCCGGGGGAGACGTCCACGGTCAGACCGGTGACATTCCTTGCCTTTTCAAAGACCCCGGCGGCAGACGGGCTCCTTGCGCAGAGCGGGAGCGAGGATGAGGATGAGGAAGATGGTGAGACCGGGGGCGGAAACGGAGCTATTTTCGAGAGCGCCTACAACACAGCATACTCGAAGGAGAGTTCCGGGGACGGTGTAGAGGAAGGGCCGTCCGGGAAATACAGCCATTGCAATGATGCGGACGGTGAGGGGAATGCCTGGCGAATCTACGACCACCGCATCGAGGGCGAGATCCATATCAATAAGCGCGACATGGAGCTTAAGGCGGGCGAGAGTGAGAGTTACGATTCCTACGGCGACACCCAGGGCGATTCCACCCTTGAGGGCGCGGTCTACGGGCTCTTTGCGGCAAAGGACATCATCCACCCGGACGGGAAGACAAAAGCAGTCTATAAGGCGAATAACCTCGTAGCGGTTGCCGCCACCGACAAGAACGGGGACGCCTCCTTTATGGTGTGCACGGAAGCGCCGGGATACACCTACGACTATGAGAAGGGAGCAGTCGTAAAGACGGCGGATAACTGGGCGGATTCCGCGCCGGGAAATCTCTACACGGCGGACATCGCCTATGACGACTACACGGCGGACGGCCAGTATGAGCGCCGTTATTATGACAATGCGGCAAAGAACGGACACAGTTTTATCGGGCGTCCGCTGCTTTTGGGAGATTACTACATAAAGGAGCTCTCCCGCAGCGAGGGCTATGAGCTCTCCATCGGGAATAAGGGAAAGGCCCTGACAAACAAAGGGCAGGACGTGAATGTATCCGCGGCAGAGGACGGGGACGGCTACGCCGGGATCTCCCGCGCGATGTTTGCGGAGGAACAGATCTCTGACGCGCCCACCGGCGCGTACAATGACCCGGATTACAACGAGATCTTCTTTGAGGCGGAGAGTAAGGGAACCGGCGCAGAAGGCTTTGATCTGTGCTTTGAAAATCTCCCGGACGGAACGAAGCTCTACCGTCTTGACACCTCGATGGAGGAAAGGGAGATCGAGGTCGGAACCGGCGTATTTGACGAGATCCCAGTGACGGATGGTGACGGAAATCCTGTCTATGTGACGGCGGAGAACGACTACCAGTACCCGAAGTACAACGCGGACGGGACGCTCATGACACGGGAAGTCCCGGTGAACACCAGCGTAAGGAATGCCCCGTTTGAGCTTAGGCAGCCTCTTGACGCGGCAAAAGCCCAGGAGGCGCTTCTTGCGGAGGAGCCGGGGATGGCGGCGGACGCGGTGCTTCCAAAGCTCACCGCGGAGTTTTCGATTGCAGATAAGAACTTTGTCAAGGGAAAACTGGAACGCGCCTTACGCGCGAGCGGGAAGATCACCCCGTACACCACATCCGGCGGTACGAAGGACTACTCAAACATCTACGTCGGCGTCTATGACGCAGGCGTGAGGGAGGGCGACATCGACCCCTACGGCGTGGCGGGCGGCGCGCCGGGAAGCATCGCGGCAAAGACCGTGTACGGCTCCCCGGTGATCGAGGTCTCTGTTCCTAAAGTAAATCAGTCGGGGACGCCGGTAACAACAGGCGATGTGCTTGCGTCACTCCTTGATTTTTATAATACGAACTCCATGTACAGCTATGGCGGTATCGACAGCATCGAGGAAACGGCAGACAGCTTTGTCTTTACCGTATACGCGGGGCGCTACGGGAATCCTTCGGATTTCTTCGTGCCGGATGATTCAGGAAATGAAGGCACGGCGTACAAGCGGGTGGAGTATATCCCGGACGATGCGGGGAAGTGTCCGCGCTATATCTATGCGGATTACACGCCATCAGCGAGCGGCGCGTTCGGCACATACCGGGATCCTTCCGTAAGGGAGATTGGGGGAACCAGATATTTTACCGCGGTGCTCGTGACAGACGCCGTATCGGACGGTTCCGGGCGGCTCATCACAAAGACGAGGCAGGAGAACGTTTATTACCTGACCGGGGAGACCCCGTATGATAAGGACGGAAACCCGATCCAGAAGGTGGAATACAGAGAACAGACCACCACAGCCACCCAGGAGGTTCCGGTGGGGCAGTATACAGAGCTGCCGCTTGAGAGGCGGGATGGCGCACAGCTCGCACACATCGAGAGCAGCTACACGGACAGCTACGGCGCGGCGCATGAGGATGGCGAGACGCAGTATTACACATTTAAGCTCGTCCTCCCAAAAAAGGAGATCACGCTCACGGCTGATGATCTGGAGCTGCTCGGTGAGGAGAGCGGATTTGCCGCCGGTGATACCATGGGTTCCGCAGCCTACTACTTAAGCGTGAAGTTCGCAAACGTAAAGGCGTATCTTGACTACGACAAACGTGCGGTCGGCGGGGCGGGGAGCTTCGTCAAGGAAGCGTCCCTCACCTATCCGGGGCAGAGCTATACCTGGCAGGACGGAACGGGAAAACCGGGAACAGGAACGGTTAAAGCGCCGGTCGGCGTGGAGGAGCGCCCCATCAGGCAGAAGGTCAAGGTCACAAAGAAGATCGATGAAAAGTCGTACAACAACACGAGCTCCTATGCCGCGGTGCATGAGGACTGGTGGACGCGGATGTTCGGGGGCTTTGACGGGACAAAAGCTGCGGATAAGATGCCGGGCTTCCGGTTTAAGACGTACCTTAGATCGAACCTTGAGCGGCTGTACCGCGACGAGAGCGGCGCGGTCACATGGCAGGATAAAAACGGGGAGGAGTATGCGGGAAATGATGCGGGGCTTCTTGCCGCGAAGCGCAAGTTCCCGGCGCTTGCGGAGACGGTCTACACGAAAGCGCTCCATAAGACCGACCCGTTAAGGAAGGATCCCCGCGATGCCGTCACGGCGAACACGGCGCTTTACAGCTACACGGACGGGCTCATAAACGCAGAGCAGAATCCGGGCTACACGGCAGTCCT
>SFNH01000108.1 GCA_004554205.1 Clostridium sp. | reverse complement strand
TCTGCGCGGACGGGCGGAAGCTGCCGGTGATCCATGGCGGGCGGTTTGCGGCTGCGGGGACGGAGGAATTAAACGAGGAGCTGGACAGAAAGTAAAAAAGAGTTCCGCTTGCGTAACTCTCGCGCCTTAAGCGGCTGCGTCAGCAGCCTGTTTCCTAAGCGCGGAATGGGCATCCTCAGCGGAGCGTTTTTGTTTCATAGGACGAACTTTCCTATGTAATAAAAAACTGCCGCCGCCCGTAAATCGAGCGGCGGCAGTTTTCATGGAGACAACGGGATTCGAACCCGCGACCTTTGCGTTGCGAACGCAACGCTCTCCCAGCTGAGCTATGTCCCCATATGCGATAGTATGCAGTAAAAGTGGAGACAACAGGGCTCGAACCTGCGACCCCATGCGTGTGATGCATGTGCTCTCCCAGCTGAGCTATGCCTCCGCTCCTTATTGTACCACTTATGGGGAAATTTGCAAGTGTTTTTTTTGATAAGTTTAAAAAGTTAAAAAAAGTAGCAGTTCTGTCGAAGACAAAACTGCTACGGCAGCCAGCGCTGACCTACTGAACAGTTACTTCAGGTCATAATATCCGGATGCGGAATGCCGTTGTCTGCGGCGGTATGCTCGCGGTCTGGAAATTTGCGTGGGTAATCCGGACACGCTGACCGGGACTTAACAGGCTGATATTGCCGGGTCTGCCGTTCCGGTCGATGATGGAGGTTGACCTGGTGACAACGAAGATCATCTGCCTGTTTGGGTCATTAGGACGCCCGGTGTAAAGCAGCCGGGTGAATGGGTTAAAAAACAGAACCCGCGTCGTCGTGACATCGGAGGCGGAGGGCCTTTCCCCACTCTGCACAACGATGAGGAACGCGTTGGACTGCGGCGGTATGCTGCGCGTCGTAATGGAGGAGAAGATGGCGTTGACGACCATTCCGGGGCGAAGCGAGCAGGTGTTGATGCTCTGTCCAAACGGATTCAGGATGACGGTGTTTGGAGTAATGTTGAGCTGAAGGCGCTGCCTCCTTAAGTCTCTGCCTGTCTGATTGGTCGGATAGGAGATCAGAATGCTCTCCGGTGTGGAGGAGCAGGAAACCTCCTCTATGCGGGCGTCGTTTACCTGTGTACTGTTCCCGAGATGAAAGATTGTTTCAATAGGTTCAAGGCTCATAAGATTCCTTTTCAATAGCAGAGGTTTATTATATTATATGATGATGCGGGAAAGCAGGTTCACAGGGCGGTTTGCTTTTGTGTTTCGTCACGCAGCCACTGACCGGGGCGTGCCTGCTATCTGCATTTAAAGTCGATTGCGCCGGTGGTTCTTCCGCAGAATTCATGAAAATGTTTATCTGAAAAGTCAGTATGAAATTTCACCTCGTGGAAGTGGTCGCGCTTGTCGGGAAAATACATGGCTTCTCCGGTGACGGTGCAGAATCTGTGGTTATGGCAGCTGTCGCATTCATTAAAGATCTGGGTGCTTCCGGTTAATTCCTGGACGTGGCTTACAGCTCCTGCCACCAGTGAGGAACGGCGTTTGACATTTACCGCAACGATGGAGAAGGCGCGTACAATGAGACGGGCAGATTTTTTGAGCGAGTGGGCGCCGCTTGAGGGCGCGTGCTGGCACAGCCGCGAGAACGGAGCCATGGAGATTTGGATTGTGGAGTAGGGGAGAAGAGCAGGAATTCTCGTGCTTTTTGCATTTTTAATAAATCGGGGCAACAGGATTTGAACCTGCGACCTCTCGGCCCCCAGCCGAGCGCGCTACCAAGCTACGCCATACCCCGTGAAGTATCAAACGATAGTATTATAGCAGATAATTTCGGTTTTGAAAAGAGGTTTACATCATCTTTTTTGTTTGATATTATGATATATGATACCGGATTGCTTCGCACTGCGTGTTCATGTAATTTTTATCATTAGATGTAAGATACGGGAGAGGGAAAGGCCTTAGAACGATGAAGGGCATTGTCAGCTTTGATATGGACATGACGCTTTTAAACCATGCGGGTTACAGCATTCCGCAAAGCGCTCTCAGGGCGCTTCGGCTGCTTCGGGAGCGCTACTATGTGGTCATTGCCACGGGGCGTGATCTTGACAGCAAATTCAGCGCGGGACTTGCGGAGCTTGTGAAGCCGGATGCGGTAATCCATTTAAACGGAACCAAGGTGACTGTGGGGGACGAGTTGATCTATCAGCACACCATGGAGAGGGAATTGGTGCGCCGCCTGCTTTCCTTCGCTCAGGGAAAAGAGTTCGCGGTGGGGCTTACTACCGGGGACGAGGACTATTTTATAAATCCCGCGTTTGTTGTTCGCCATGACCTGCATCGCTGGGGGCAGTCCGACCGCAATTTTAAGGACCCGTGGAAACTGTCCGACATGGAGGTGCGGACGCTGACCTATATAGGCGGGGAAGCGGGAGTGAGGCTTATGGAGTCAGCATTTCCGGACATGAAGTTTCCGATGTTTTCGAGTAAAGAGGGAGCGGATATCGTGGAGAAGGGAGCCTCCAAGGCGGAGGGCTTAAAACGCCTGTGCGCGTATTACGGCGTGCCGCTGTCGGACACGGTTGCCTTTGGCGACAGCATGAATGATTACGAGATCTTAAAGACTGCCGGGATCGGCGTTGCGATGGGAAATGCCTTTTTAGAGCTTAAGGAGGCGGCGGACTATGTGACGACCGCCATTGATGAGGACGGGGTCTGGAACGCCTGCGTAAAGCTGCATCTGATTGAGCCGGGGCATGTCGCGGAGGGAGAAAAAGACCATGAGTGAGATTGCAGGGCGTATTGCCCGTCTGCGGAGGCTGATGGAGGAGCGGGGGATTGACGCGTATCTGATCCCGACCTCGGATTACCATGATTCGGAGTATGTGGGAGAGCATTTTGCCTGTCGCGAATATATCACCGGCTTTACAGGTTCAGCGGGCACGGCGCTTGTCACGAGAGACTGGGCGGGGCTATGGACCGACGGAAGGTATTTTGTGCAGGCCGCGGAGGAGCTTTCCGGCAGCGGCGTAGAGCTTATGAAAATGGGACGTCCCGGTGTGCCGTCTGTCGAGGATTATCTTAAGGAGCATCTGCCGGAGCGCGGAGTTTTAGGCTTTGACGGGCGTGTTGTCAATGCAAAAACCGGGGAAGAGCTGGAGAAATGTCTTAAAGATAAACAATGCCGTGTTGTCTGCACGGAGGCGCTGGTGGACGAAATCTGGGAAAACCGTCCGCCGCTTGCCTCGGAGCCAGTGTGGATTCTTAAGGGAAAATATGCCGGGAAGCATGCTTTAAAAAAGCTCGCCGAGCTCCGTGAGGAGATGAGAAAATGCCGTGCGGACGTGCACATTCTCACGACGCTCGATGACATTGCATGGCTTCTTAATATCCGCGGGAACGATATCCCCTGTAATCCGGTGATGCTCTCCTATCTGGCGGTTACGGATAAGGAAATTCGTTTCTTCGTAAATCCGGCCGTTATCTCGGATGAGGTGAGCGGTTATCTTGAAAGCCTGGGCGTAACGATGTATCCCTATGAGGCGATTTATTCCTATGTAAAGAGCCTTAAAGACTGCCGGGTGCTTCTTGAAACGGGCAAGGTGAATTACGCTTTGGTGCGGGATTTAAAGGCGAAAAACAGCATTATCGACAGGATGAATCCGACGGCGGCCGCGAAGGCGCGGAAGAATGACGTTGAGCTTGAAAACTTAAAGTCAGCGCATATTAAAGATGGCGTTGCCGTGACAAAATATATTTATTGGCTTAAGAAAAATATCGGGAAGATTCCCATGACTGAGTGCAGTGCGGCGGAGCGCCTCGATTGGCTTCGCGCGGAGCAGGGGGCAATCGGTCCCAGCTTTCCCACGATTTCCGCTTACGGAAAAAACGCGGCAGTCTGCCATTATCACGCCGTGCCTGAGAGCTGTGCGCGCCTAATGCCCGAGGGACTCTATCTGGTGGATTCCGGCGGACAGTACCTTGAGGGGACGACCGATGTGACAAGGACGATCGCTCTGGGGCCGGTGACGAAAGAGCAGAGGGAGCATTACACGCTGGTGCTCATGGGAATGCTGCGGCTGGGGAATGTGAAATTCGCGCAGGGCTGCAGCGGAGTAAGCCTCGATTATGCCGCGCGCGAGCCGCTCTGGCAGCGGGGGCTCGATTATGGACACGGGACGGGACATGGCGTCGGATACCTTTTGAATGTGCATGAGCGCCCTGTAAACATTCGGTTTAAGACTGCGCCTGAGCGTCAGGACAGCGCGCCGTTTTTTCCCGGAATGGTCTGCTCGGACGAGCCGGGGCTCTACATTGAGGGCAGCCACGGTATCCGCACGGAAAACATGATGTTCTGCAAAGAGGATGAGACGACGGAACATGGACGCTTCCTGAAATTTGAGTTTCTGACGTATGTTCCGATTGATCTTGAGCCGGTGGAGGTCTCTCTGATGGAGGACCGGGATATCGCATGTCTCAACGAGTATCACGCACAGGTTTACGAGAAGATTTCTCCGCATCTTGGCGGGGAGGAAAAATTGTGGTTAGAGGAAGCGACAAGACCACTTTCCCGGTAGGTGGGCGCAGAAGGAGAAAGGATCATGGCTAAGAAGGACAGTATGTGTCCGGCTTCACGCCGCTGCGGCGGGTGTAAGTATCTGGACATACCATACTCAGAGCAGCTAAAGGAGAAGCAGGCCAGGCTGCAGCGGCTTTTGGGTGGATTCTGCAGGGTTTATCCCATCAGAGGAATGGATGATCCGTTTCATTACCGCAACAAGGTCCATGCGGTGTTTGGCTACCGCAAGGGCGAGGTGATCTCCGGCGTCTACGAGGCGGGGACGCACAGACTGGTTCCGGTGGAGCGGTGCATGATCGAGGATGAGAAGGCAGATGAGATCATCGGTACGATCCGTGGGATGTTAAAATCTTTTAAGATCCGGACTTACGATGAGGATACCGGATATGGGCTTTTGCGCCATGTCCTGATCCGCCGCGGCTTTGCCACGGGGGAGATCATGGTGGCGCTGGTGACTGCTTCCCCGGTGTTTCCGTCGAAAAATAATTTTGTGAGGGAACTGCGCCGGAAGCACCCGGAGATTACGACCATTGTCCAGAACATAAACGGCCGCGGCACTAGCATGGTGTTAGGCGACAGGGAACAGGTGCTGTACGGCAAAGGATACATTGAGGATGTGCTGTGCGGCTGCCGCTTCCGCATTTCTCCCAAGTCCTTCTATCAGGTAAATCCGGTTCAGACGGAGTACCTGTACGGAAAGGCGATTGAGCTGGCGGGTCTTACGGGGGCGGAGCGGGTGCTTGACGCTTACTGCGGCATCGGAACGATCGGCATCATTGCCGCCGCCCACGCAAAGCAGGTCATCGGCGTGGAGCTTGAACCTGATGCGGTTCGCGACGCGGTTCGCAATGCAAAATGCAATGACATCAAAAATATTCGTTTCTTCTGCAATGACGCGACGAGATTCATGGTTCAGATGGCGCAGTCCGGCGACACGGTCGACGTCATATTTATGGACCCGCCGCGCACAGGCAGCACGGAGGAATTCATGCGGGCCGTCGCGGCGGTGCAGGCGAGGCGCGTGGTGTATATCTCCTGCGGGCCCGACACGCTGGCGCGGGACCTTAAGGTGTTTGAGAAGCTGGGATACCGCGCCGAGGGCGCGTGGGGGGTGGATATGTTCCCCGCGACGGAGCATGTGGAGACGGTCTGTTTATTGTCCAAACTTTATGAAGCAAAGCATCATGTCAATGTTAAGTTAGATATGGATGAACTTGATCTCACAAGTGCTGAGGCTAAAGCTACATACAAAGAAATTGAAGAATGGGTGCAGGAACACTACGGGTTTCATGTGACAAATCTTAATATCGCTCAGGTAAAGCAGAAGCATGGTATTATAGAAAGAGAGAACTACAATAAGCCAAAATCAGAGAACAGCAGACAGACGGGATGTTCGGAAGAAAAGGTAAAGGCTATAGAGGATGCATTGAGACATTTTCAAATGATATAGTAGATATTTACAGCAGAAGGCTTTCGGGTCTTCTGTTTTTTTACCATTCATTATGATAAGAAGCCGTTCCTTATATTGATGTTGGAATGATATTCATTAAACTGTTGTTAAGATTGAAACTGGCATATAAGAAGGTGATATCCAGGGGTATCCTCTACTATACTATGAGGACAATGGTGTCTTGGATGGTA